>NZ_JAUBPB010000176.1:0-1018 GCF_036700545.1 Microcoleus sp. SVA1B4 | reverse complement strand
AGCCGCTTTAAACAGATTTAATTGATTCTTTTTGAGCGTAACTATATAGTCATTGCCACCCTTAATAATTAAGGCTAGTGTTTTTTTTTGACAGTGCAGTGCATCGACGGTAATTACTACTTTATTACCGGATAGCTCTTTGACTAGCTTCTCTACGACTTCGACTTCACTTGAATGCTTATTTTCCATAACTTGATGTCGGACTACCCATCCATGATGATGACTGTAAACGGAAACCATGCTGACAAAATTTTGGTAAGAGCTGCTACTCCCAGTCAATGTACTTTTGATCCCTTACCATCTATTGCCATCAATTCTCCTTCGTCTATTGACAATTCTTCTTGAGACCACACATTAAAAAGAACGGCTAATATCTCAAAATCTAATGATTGAATTATATTTCTAAACGTTGAGTCTGATGGGAACCGAATATCACTTGGTAGGTTGAATAATTTTATGAGTGTCTTTCGATGATTATTGGTGAATTCTACCAAGGGTTTATACCCCCAATATCCCGTGCAACTACCCAACAAAATTATCGTTAATGTCAGCCAAAGTTCATGTCTAATACCTCTCGGATGTCTATGATCGGGAACTGCAATAAGAGCTTCAATTAAATTCATTGCTGATTCATTCCATAATTATAGTCTACCCGGACGGGGCAGACTTGATTACCTCTTCTATCATACATTCCCCTCCCGACAATTAATCCACCCTGCCTAGCCCCCCGATCGAAGGGGGGGACAAGAATCTTCTTAAAGTCAACCCCTACTCCCCTTCTTAAGGGGGATTTAGGGGGATCTAGACTCAGGTAAAAACGAGATTTCTCAAGGGTTTCAGTCTTAAGTTGACACGCTTTGGGCATTGCCGTGTCCCTACTGAAAAAAAACCGCCCACAATACTGTCAGCGGCGGGTTGTGGTTGAGGTCAAACTATATAATTAGGACTTACGCATTGACAAAAAATATCATCTATGTAGTCTAGATAATGGCATCGTTGTGAAGGTTGGCAAAAATAT
>NZ_JAUBPB010000110.1:0-13595 GCF_036700545.1 Microcoleus sp. SVA1B4 | reverse complement strand
GTTCCACAAATTCAACAGGCAAGATGCCTGTTCCACAAATTCAACAGGCAAGATGCCTGTTCCACAAATTCAACAGGCAAGATGCCTGTTCCACAAATTCAACAGGCAAGATGCCTGTTCCACAAATTCAACAGGCAAGATGCCTGTTCCACAAATTCAACAGGCAAGATGCCTGTTCCACAAATTCAACAGGCAAGATGCCTGTTCCACAAATTCAACAGGTTTCTTGTGGGGAGTAGGGGTTGGGCGGGACGCCCGCCCATCAAAAGCTGATTAACAATCCAAGATGTGAGTTAGGCTAAGGCTGCTACGGAAACTTTACCGGCAATGCGGCCCGCGATCGCCCGCAACTCCCTAGCTGAAGCAGAACCCGGTTGCCCCACCACGATCGGCACCCCCGAATCCCCACCTTCGCGTAACGGAATTTCCAGCGGAATGCGGCCTAACAGTGGCACTCCCAACTCAGCAGCAGTCTTTTCCCCGCCACCAGAACCGAAAATATCGTATTGCTTATCGGGCATATCGGGTGGCACAAAATAGCTCATGTTTTCCACAATTCCCAACACCGACACTCCCAACTGCTGGAACATCTTTAAACCCTTGCGAGAGTCCAACAATGCCACAGTCTGCGGTGTAGTCACGATCACCACACCAGCCATCGGCACCGCTTGCGCCATTGTCAACTGCGCGTCTCCAGTACCCGGAGGCATATCGACAATCAGATAGTCTAAATCGCCCCAATTCACCTGATACAGGAACTGCCGAATGATCCCGTTCAACATCGGGCCGCGCCAAATCACGGGTTGGTCTTTGTCAATTAAAAATGCCATCGACACTAATTTGACGCCGTAGTTGAAGGCGGGTTCGAGGCTTTCCCCGCTTTTTCCGTCCCTAACCATCACTTTTGCGTCCCCTAAACCCAACATATTGGGGTCGTTGGGCCCATAGATATCCGCATCCAGCAAACCCACCTTAGCGCCGGTTTGGGCTAGCGCTACTGCGACGTTTACCGCCACTGTGCTTTTGCCGACGCCGCCTTTGCCGCTGGAAATTGCGATAATATTTTTAACGCCTTCAATTCCTTGGCGATCGACCACTCCCTTTTGCTGGGGAGTCTCGGCTGTCACCTCCACCGCCACTTTTTCGACTCCTGGCAACTGTTTGACCGCTTTTTGGCAATCTTCGACAATAAATTCTCGCAGCGGGCAAGCAGGGGTTGTCAGCACTAAAGTGAAACTGACGACACCGCCGTCAATTTTTATGTTACGAATCATGTTCAATTCCACCAAACTCTTTTGCAGTTCGGGGTCTTGCACGGGTCGCAGGATTTCTAAGACTGAACTAACATCGAGTGTATTGGGCATTGTGTTCTCCACCATAGCTCTGCAATTGGGTTTGCGAATTTTCGATCGCAGGTTTAAGTATATTTTTATTGCTATTTTTTAATGTAACTTCATAGCGATCATTTGCAGACCTACGGTGGCATAATTACATGACGACAGGATTTGGGACTCACGGTCAATCTCAAACTCAAATGCGATCGGCAAGAATTTCTACGACCGAAAGCAATTTGGTCACAATAGGCGAATTGAGCCGTGGTCGCAATTCTTCAATCTAAAATCTAAAATCTTAAATCTTAAATCGGATGACAGTTTCTACCACACTTAAAACCGCCACTTCCCCGTTTTTGCCGCCCGCTGACTCTAGAGCTAGAGTCAGCCAATTTATGAAAACCCTACAAGACGAAATTTGTCAATCCCTCGAACAGCTCGATGGCGTTGGCAAATTTAAGGAGGACTCTTGGGAACGCTCCGAAGGCGGGGGCGGACGTTCTCGCGTCATGCGCGAAGGCGATGTGTTTGAACAAGGGGGAGTCAATTTTTCCCAAGTGTGGGGCGAAAGTTTGCCGGCTTTGATTCTGGCCAAGCACCCCGAAGCTGCAGGTCACGATTTTTATGCAACAGGCACTTCGATGGTGCTGCACCCCCGCAATCCCTACTTGCCTACGGTTCACCTGAATTACCGCTATTTTGAGGCCGGGCCGATTTGGTGGTTTGGCGGCGGTGTGGATTTGACTCCTTATTACCCCTTGGCTGAGGATGCAGCTCATTTTCACAAAACTCTGAAAGCAACTTGCGACAAACACCATCCCGGATATTATCCGACATTTAAACTTTGGTGCGACGAATATTTCTACCTCCCCCACCGCCAAGAAACCCGGGGGGTGGGCGGTCTGTTTTTTGACTACCAAAGCGCTCAAGGCGCGCTTTACCGCGACCATCATGTCAAAGGCAAAGCAGCCGAGTGCAGCAACAACATCGGGGCGCCGGAACCTAGAACTTGGGAGTCGCTGTTCGCCTTCGTACAGGACTGTGGCCGGGCATTTTTGCCAGCTTACACCCCAATTGTTGAAAAGCACCGATCGAAAGAATACGGCGAGCGCGAGCGTAATTTCCAACTTTACCGCCGCGGCCGTTACGTTGAATTTAACTTAGTGTACGATCGAGGCACGACCTTTGGCTTACAGACCAACGGACGCACCGAATCGATTCTCATGTCCCTGCCACCTTTGGTACGCTGGGAATACTGTTACGAGCCAGAACCCAACTCTCCCGAAGCCGAACTCTACTCCAAGTTCTTAAAACCGCAAGATTGGGCGAATTGGATGCCTCAGCAGTCACCGACCTGAGTTAAACTACTGGGACAGTAACCACCGCGATAGATAATAAATTTGAGGGAAGGGTCAGTGATTCATATTGATCAAAAAACCCACACGCTTCAAGACGGTACAACAGTTATCGTCTTAGCACCGACAGGACGGTTGGACATCACTACAGCTTGGCAATTCCGCCTCAAGTTGCAAGAGTGTATTTCCAAACTTAGCCGCCATGTTGTAGTGAATCTTGGTCAGGTTAACTTTATCGATAGCTCTGGCCTGACCTCACTTGTAGCAGGTATGCGGGATGCGGATAAAGTTAAGGGAAGTTTCCGCATTTGCAATGTTCATCCCGAAGCCAAACTGGTGTTTGAAGTCACCATGATGGATTCTGTGTTTGAAATCTTTGAAACGGAAGAAGAAGCTCTAGAGGGGGTGCCGCGCGCAAGTTGACCACTCCCGTTTGCATCGCTTGCGGTGTAAGCGCAATTTAAGCTTGAGGCTCACAAAAAGCGCCGGAACCCTGGACAAGAACAGGAAGCAGGTAAATTATTGCCAGCTTCCTTATGCTTTCTTCCTTTCTTGAGAGGTTGAGAGGTGGATTAACAGGTTCACCAAAACACTAAAGTAGAAGAATAGGTCAAGGTAAAGTCTTGCCTTCTATCCTAGATAGCTATATTTTTCTTCCTAGTTTCTTGTTGCTTCTTGCTTCAAACCAATATCTCAGCAGCAAAATCCTGACGCTTGACAAATCTAAAAGGGCCCATTAAAGCTCCCCAGATAGCCTTGCCTGTCGTGGGGCTTATTCCTTTGTCGTAGCTGAGAAATTCCTCGCCTGCGGCTTCAAATCCCAAGTCTACTTGGTAATTTTGCCCCCCGTAGGCAAAGCCGCAGCGAGTGCCCTCCGGCAAAGATGCCCGAAATCGATAGCCGTTTGAGCCTAAATTTTCCACCGCAACCGACAGGGTGCAGCCGGGGAGGAGTTGGATTTGCTCCTTCGTTAGCTTTCCAAGCAAGTCGGGGTTGCAACCGGCTCCTTTGACGGCTGTAATGTCATTAAACATATAATACTGAGCTTCGATAAGTCCCGGCGCTATCTGTGAGTGCCTCAGTTGCACGATGCGGGGGCGGTATGGCTTGTCTAATTCCAGAATGTTGGCTTGTTCGGCAAACAGGGCAATGCTGGGTTCGGAAAATAAAGGAACGGGTAGTGGTCTTTGCCACATACGAAGGTGGACGTACCACGCCGGCTCTGCTAGCGCTTGTTCTCGGTTGTCAAATTCGCCCGCCATGTACTGGGCTAAAGCTATTAATTCAGGAGAAATTGTCATGTTTGTTTTTTGACGATTAGGGATTGACAAGAAAAAGTTATTGTGATATGTAAGACCATATCAAGGCTGGGCAAGTCAGAAGATGAGATTTATGAGCGATCCCAGAAGAGCTATGATTGTAAAGATACTGGGTTTTTTCCCTCATATTGCGACATATTAATTGTTGCTGCCGATCGCGCGTAAAATATTTTTGATAAAATTTTGTCTCGCAAGGAGGCGGCAACGCTTAAAAAAACTGGCAAATTTTGTCAGCCCGATCGCCGAATTGACCCAGCCCAACAACGGATACCGTGCCACGTACTTAAGTCGTGGAAAGATAAAAATTTTAGACCAAAGTTCAAGCTCCCAGATTTATCTGTGGGGTAAATCTAAAATCTAAAATCTAAAATCTCAAATCGACTGACTCCCCCGACTTTACTCACGCCGCGCTGGCACGCCCGCTACGGCAAAATTATTTATCTATAAGACTCAGGTGAACAATAACCGTACTGTTTCAGATACTAAGCGAAGTTTCTATACGATTCACACTCGACCGATCAACTCAATTTACCGTCGAGTGGTGGAAGAGTTGATGGTAGAAATGCACTTGCTTTCGGCGAATGCCGATTTTCAATACGACCCGATTTATGCTTTGGGTGTAGTGACAGCTTTCGATCGATTCATGCTTGGGTACGCCCCAGAAGCAGACAGACTTTCGATTTTTAACGCTTTATGCAAGTCCCTAGAAGACGATCCAGAGCGCTACAAGCAAGACGCTCAGCGATTGGAAAGCTTGGCGGATAGACTTTCCGGCCAAGAGTTGCTCTCGTGGCTCGATCGCTCGACCAGCTTTGAAGATACAGCGGATTTGCAAGCGTCTTTAGGGGCGATCGCCAGCAACCCTCAATTTAAGTACAGCCGCTTGTTCGCGATCGGTTTGTTCTCGCTATTAGAAAAAGCTGACCCTAACTTGGTAAAAGACCAAGAAACGCGAAACGACGCGATCGCCAAAGTCAGTGCGGCCTTGCACCTGCCAGAAGACAAAGTTAGCAAAGATTTAGATTTGTACCGCAGCAATTTGGAAAAAATGGCCCAAGCACGAATAGTGCTTCAAGATGTCATCCAAGCGGAACGGAAAAAACGCGAAAAACGAGAGACAAAAGTTACCGCTGGTCCTTCGGCTGACTCTTCTGACAGCAGCAATTAATCGTTTAAAAGAAGAAGGAAGTTCGGCAACGGATTCGCTTTCTTCGGATGTAACTGATATCTTGCACCATTCTCAATTAGCCGTAGGGGCGGGTTCGCCAACAGCCTGAAAGCTTGCAAATAGGTTCTATAAACCCGCCCGACCCACGAAAAATCCTCTTATTGATATTGCTGCAAGATGTCAGATGTAACCGATGTCAGGAACAAAGAAGAAGGAGTTTTTTATTTTTTACATAAAATAGAAAACTTTTAAATTTTAATTTTTTGTTTTTGAATTCTGGTTTCTGCCATCTGATGAATCTTGCTGGCTCAGAAACTAAAAATCCCGCTTTCTGAATGGAGCGGGATCGACTTAATCAAAATAGAGCTGTTGGATTGGTACTAAGGCTGGGGTTCAAAATTAGTGGCGTTAGCTTGCAGCCAAGTGCTTAGCTGTGAAAGAACTTCGTTTCCAGAAGACTTGCCCAAAGCTGTGGGGTTTGGGGTGTCGGGCCTGTCCAAGTTGCGGGCGATCGCTGCGTTGACTTCTTTGGAAATCAAATCGTGAAGTTGCTCTTTAGCCCTAGCCCTTTGAAAGTGAGCTCCCTCTTCAGTCGTAGCGTACAGAGGTGGCAGCCTATTTAAAGCATAAGCTGCGATATCTCCCACATCCAGACTCAGGTCGCTCGTCGCTTCAATTTCGGCCACCCTAGCGATCGCATCGCTGAGCACCAACTCTTCCATCACGTTGATGAACTGTTTGCGTGGCAGAACCACAACTTCGCCAGTCAACAAAGATCCCATCAGACGATCGAGAGCCATGTACTCTTCGATCGACAATTCCGAAGCCGTATTGCAGATCCGTCCCACCTCAGCTTCCATAGACGGCGTTAAATAGCCATCTTGCAAAGCCTGTTCAACAATTTTTTCAATACTCATATATGCGTCCCCGCTCAACGGCATCATCAATAAAGTTTTGTGAAGACGCGATTGTTAGCGTCTTGAGATTCGAGTTTTGAGAGTTGAGTTGAGAATTTTTATACAAATCCTAACTCAATACTGATAACCCATAAAGTTATCTGCACACCCCAGCCACAAACTTACCCCATAATTGACTGATAAATCCGTCAAAACCTGTAAAAACTCCTACTCAACTCCCTGAAGCCGCCAAGGTACAGGATCGACTGCCTGCCCATGCACGTAAAGTCCCCAATGCAGGTGAGGGCCTGTGGAAGCCCCCGTTGAGCCCACAGTACCAATTACTTGACCTGGTTTCACGACATCGCCTTCCTTGACATCAATCCGGGCCAGGTGCATCAAAATACTGGCTACCCCCTGGCCGTGGTCAATACCAACGACATTCCCGTGGATTTTGAACCCTTGGGATTCGCGTCCCACTAGAGACACGCGACCTGCGGCTGGTGCCACTACAGGGGAACCGTAAGCACCCGCGTAATCAACGCCGCGGTGGTAGTAGTCTTGAGCAAATACCCCATTATAATAACGTCGCACCCCGTAAATAGTGGTAATTTCGCCGGAGTTGGGGCGCAACAATTTGCCGTCCCAAAATTTTTCGGGTGTCACGAGTGCTTTAAATGCGTCTACGCGATCGAACTCCGCGTCTGTACCTTCGCTGTCTTTCCCAGGCGGTAGCCAGATGGATTGAGTAGGAAAATTTCGATCCCGCACTTGGAGACTCAAGTTCTGAACTTGTCCGTCACCTGCGACTTGGATTTGGCGGGCACCGGGTTTCTCTAGCGGCGTCGTCGGTAGCAGGGCCCGAAAGCGGCCGTTGCCGATCGGAAAAGCGGGGTAGTTTTTTTGCTGTAGAGAAACTGTTGGAGTTTCCCCGCCGTTACCGTCAACCTGAATCATTACTGACAGCGTATCTCCCAGTTGGGGATTTGTCGGCGTCACAACTACCTGCAAAGCTTGTACCGGCAGGGCAAAACTCAGAAAGCCAGCAACAATTCCCCCGATCGAACCAGCGGTTAGCTTGTTTGCTTTCAACTGCCCCCACCGCAAAATCCGACCCGTAATTATTTCCGTACTTAGCCCGCAGTTGTCTCGATTCACAGTCATTACCATCACTAGCAGTCCTTAACCTTTGTCTCACTGATATATTTTTAACTATCTAGACTAACTCTAGCAATCCGCAATAAAAATTTCTGTAGTGCGGGGAGGAAAGCCCGCTTCAGCCAGACGCTCACACTACCGTTTCCACTACAAATCTAGGAGAACCCAAGTTTCAACAGAAACACTCTTCATCTCTAAGCGGATGGAATTATATTTTATTAGTCCTAGCTACTGTTGCATAGCTTTTAACAATTGGCATTAGTTATAGTTCACGGCGCTACAACATAATTATTTTTAACTCCTCTGCTGTTAAATCAATTCTTTCTTTGCCGTTTATTTGCCGAGAACGTTCCTCAAACTCTCTAGTTATTGTAGCCTGTTGTTGGCAAAATAGTATTGATTCCCTATTTTAAAATCTCACATCTAAAATTGTATGAGATAAAAATTGAGAATTTCTATAATCTGATTACCTAAATTTACAGGGATTCAAAGGTAGCAGTAAAACCATCTAAGGTCAAGCATTCTTCCATAAATTCCTCTACATCGTTGACATTCTCAAGCTGATATTCCATGATGCGTTGACCATCACCTTTCATCTTTTTGGAAGAGGAAGGCGTGGCAGGATATTTGGCAGCGATCGCTTTGAAAGCTTTGGAATGGGTATCCCAGCTTTCAGCAGAACATTTTATGATTAAAAGCCACATGATTAAATTCCTCCTTGGGTTTGGTTTACTAATAGTCTAACACGAGTAAAACTTAGAGCGATAGTGCCGAAAAATCAAGGGATTCTGTTGTTTTGAAAAAAGCTAAAAGCCGAGCGACTATGTGAGCAACACCACCCTTAACATTAGACTCAACATTCAAAGGCATCACCGGATCGTGGAGTGATAAGCGTAACAGAAACCAGCCAGATTCGCTAGGTGACGTGCAGGAAATTCGCAAACCTTCGTAGTTATTGGGAACTATTTTCCAGTCTGCTTGGGTTGAGACAAATTGTTGCAGTTGCTCAATAACCCGATCGCCGTGAGCCTTGAAATCATCCACACCAATTTTAATCCGAAATTCTGCACTTTCTTCGGGTTCTTTTAAATTCGCAATTAAATCCGGCAAAGATTGGTTTGCTAGCTTTGACTTAGCCAATTCAATCAATAATTTGCTGACCAAATAAGCGCCATCATCCAGAAAGTAATTTTCTTTCAAAGCTCCATGTCCAGAGGTTTCAATCGCCAGCCATGATTCCTGTCCGGCTTCATTGAGGCGAATCGACTCGTCAATCACATTTTTGTAGCCGCGTTTAAAGCGATGGTGAATTCCTTTTAAATCTTGTTCGATGAATTGTGTCAAGCCATCGGAGGTGATAGAATCGGTGACAATGGTAGAGCCTGGGTGTTCTTGTAATATAATGGCAGAAATCAAGGCAATTAAGCGATTGCGATTCAGTTCCTTGCCAACTCCATCGACGGCCGCACTGCGATCGACATCGGTATCAAAAATAATCCCAAAATCTGCTTGATTTTCAATTACCGCTTGACAAATTGACTGCATTGCCTGTTTATCTTCGGGATTTGGCACATGATTGGGGAAAGTACCATCTGGTTCTAAAAACTGACTGCCCGTAGTGTCTGCACCTAAAGGTTTTAAGACTTTATCAACATAAAAACCGCCCGCACCATTGCCCGCATCCACAACAATTTTTAATCCTGTTAGTGGTTCCTCAAAGTTATCGGGATGATTGACTGCTTCCCGGATTTTTGTGACAAATTGGTTAGCATAAACAGAGATAAAATCATGCTTGGTAATCTTACCGGGCGATGAGGATGGCTGAAAATAATTGCTTTGCGCTAGTGCTAAGATATCTGTAATATCCTGCTTTTGTAACCCACCTTGGGCTGTGAAAAACTTTAAGCCGTTTCGATTAAAGGGCAAATGGCTAGCAGTCAGCATAATTGCGCCGTCGCAATCAAAACCAGGGGTGATTGTACTCATAAACATGGCGGGGGTTGAGGCCATTTCAAAGTCGTACACGGTTGCACCAAGTGAGGCGATTCCCTCCATGACAGCTTGCATTAAGGTTGGGCCTGATAGGCGACTGTCACGCCCGATCGCGATCGTTAATTCTGCCGCTGGTTTCTGGACTTTTTGCACCAGCCAACTGACAAAGGATTTACCTAAGATTGTGGCAATTTCAGGGGTGAGGTTGACTTTTTCATTGGGAACGCCTTCGAGGGCGATACCGCGAATGTCTGAGCCATTTTGAAGTTTTGTCCAGTTGAAGATTTGCATAATAATTGATGGTTAGTAGAAAAATAGGAGTCGGCTGTAGAAACTGATCGTACAAAGTTTTGTCTGTGGCTAGACGGTTCGAGTCAGTTTCGCTGATCGTCTTTCACGGACTAATAAATAAACAGGGGAGAAATTTGGGATTTGGTATTATATCATGTCCGGTCGATTACCCCTAATACGGTAGGGGATCCCCTCACGAAAAATATCTGCCAATAATTGACAATCTCAAAAACCCGCCCTTTTAATCGCTCGATCGGACATGGTATTATTAGTCATTACGGTGACAGAGTTTTTCAATTCAATCAGCTAATCGGCATTTAAGTGGTATTTAAAGAAACAATCCCAGTCTTGTGGGTGGGATTTGAGCAACGCCCAAAATATCCAATTGAAATGTTGACCCGCTTACTGAGAATTTTGACCCCATCACCGCTAAGCTTAAGCTCTAATTTCTTAGTCGCGTTCCACGCTGTAAATTGCCTGCAAGCGGAACTCACCATGAGCGGGAACTTCCACAATATCTGTAGCTGCATTGGTCGTTTCTACGCAGAGTAAGCGCTGATAATCTGCATCATCAAGGTCGGCCATATTTGCAGAAATTGTCACCCAGGGATTCCACACTACGACGGATTTACTACCCGATGATTTAATGCGAATCCGACGATTGAGGGCGCTATCGTCAATGACTAATTCATTGGTGACATCGAGATAAATGCGATCGACTTCACCTGTTACTACCACTGCACCCACTTGAGTTTTTTCCACCCCACCATCCGCTTTATCAAGATATTGGCTATTTTCTAAACCTAAAACCTGCACGCGGTTGATATCGCCTACTTGGAAATAGGTGTGGAAAGCTTGGGTGAGGGGAAATGCTTTGTCGCCTAGATTGCGGGTGATTAATTCTACCGTGAGGCTGGTGCCGATCGTAATCTCGATCGCCAGTTCAAAAGCTTGGGGCCAAATTCCTCTAGTTTCATCGCTATCCTTGAGTCCGAGAGTGACTTTAGTTGCACCATCGGGGGTTGTGGCGGTTTCTAGCACATTCCAGAGGCGATTCCGCACAAACCCATGACTTGGACGCCCCAAGGCTTCGGGATCTGGGCCAAACCAGGGCCAACAGATGGGTATACCGCCTTTGATGGCTTTCCCTTCTGCGTAGTAGGCTTTGTCGCTGACGAACATCAAGTCTGTGGTTTCAGTGGCTGGTTGAAAGGAGAGCACTTGACCGGAATACACAGAAATTAAGGCTTTGGCTTGACCGTTGTCGATGTGAATCATCGGGAAACCACCGTTTCCGGTGGCGAAGGTGAGGTTCCCGGCTATGCCGTAGTCTGCGTTTAATTGGTCAATACTCATCAGAAATATGGGTTTGAAACCCCGTCCTTTTAGGACGGCTTTACATTGGATGGGGGGGAGGAATTCTCCTCCGATGAATGCTTGTTACCGCCTTGGATATACTAACGACGTTCGACGTTTTGTATTCGCCTTTAACCCGGACAGTTACGGATCGAGTGCTTTCTACCTGTACGCATAACAAGTGGCGGTAAGCCCGTGTGTGTATATCCCTTCGCCACTGATATCCCTTGAGGTTACAGACTAGGGAGGCATCCAGTAACATCGTTCGGTGTACCACCACCAGATAATTCAGTTTGTCTCAAAGACGCAGGCTAGACACTGTTTTAGTCTCAAATTAAGAAGGTGGTGAGTCTTCCTCTTTCAAGCCCCATGCCTTTAGGCTGGGGTTAGTGACGCTGTTAGCTTGGTGAATTGCTTTACAATTATCCGATATTATGGTTGCTAGATTGATTAGATTGTTGAGTTTGACCTGGGAAGGTGCGATCGACACAACGATGCAGTCAGAGAAACCGATAGCGAGTCCCCACACATCGCGAGGGGATGTGCATCGAACCCACCGGCACACCTTGCTGATTTCTCCGATGGCCAAGCTAATGCAGCACTTCATCAAAAGACGGCGCAGCCGCAAAACTCCGCATCTGGCTTGATTCGTTGTATAGCCCGGAAACCCCAGTGGTGTCACCCACAGCCTCCCTCGCTAAAATTTGTCTTCGTAGAGTCTGGCGCAAGGGGATTAATGTAATGGGTAATAACTGTCAGGGTACAAGCGCACTCAAACATTTGAGGTAATCTCATCTTTTCTGTGCGCTTAAGTTTTGTTATGCTGAGCCAGAATCGGGTTTTTTCAAATATATACGTTCCATATCCCGTGTATTTAAATATAACGAAATTTTATTTAAATGCAGTTTAACTGCCACATCCTTAAGGATTTGTTTAATGGCCTGACTTTTGCTCACAACGCCCAAATTATAAAATAGCCTGTCGAGTGTTAGCGATCGCCCTACATAATCTGTTTTAAGCACGGTAAATCCTGCCTTAGTTGCAAGTTTTTCTAGCGTGGTGGTCGTAAAAAAGTAAATATGTCCGTCGCAACTGAGACTTCTTTCTCTTTTACCCAATAATTTGAAAATCAATGTATCGTAGCGGGGGGTTTCCATCACGAATATCCCACCCGGCTTCAAGATCCGATAAACTTCTTTCAACGTACTGTAAGGATCGGATACGTGTTCGATCACGTGCATCATCAATACAGCGTCTGCCGATCGATCTTCTAGTTCAGCTTTTTCTAATATGGTTGGGATGATTTCGATTCCAAACTCCGATTCTGCATATCTGCACATACCCACATTAGGTTCAAGCCCAACTACATTCCACCCATCTTGCTTAAAGAAGTTTAACAAATACCCCAAGCCACTTCCCACTTCAATTAACTTACCTTTCTGGGGATAATGTTTGTGAAGAAAAGCTCTGGTTTTTTCATAATCTTTTACCTGCAGTGCTTCTTTTTCCAGTCTCTGCGAATCTTGGTTAACTATCGCAGATAATACAAACTCTGGATCGTAGTTTTCTATTAATACACTATCTACTTCTGTGCTTCTCGGATTAGCATACATCAATCCACAGGCTTTACAATTGACAATTTGATTTACCTGGGCTACTCCCTGCTCAAATCTCACAGTATAGTCATTACTACCGCACAAATTGCATGCAACGTATGTCATAGCTTTGATTTCTTTTACTTTGTTCAACTGAGTTCGGCATTGATTCTAACATATTCACCTGTGGGCAGCCACAAGTGTTTATTTTTGTTACACAAGTTTACATGATTCTCGCTATTCCTGCTACACAATCTAAATTTATCCGCAAAAATTAGTTTATTAAACCAGTATTTCTTGTTAATTAGTTCGCACACAACAGCTTGAATATAGCGGAATTTATATAATATCTTTTTTCCCCCATGCCTTTTATAGTCTCCACAGAATATAAAAATTAAAATAGTATAAATATAAACATCAATCTCAATTTATAGTGAGATTTGCTAAGTATTATATCTAAAATAAGTGCGTTATTAAAAATAATTACAGCAGTTGTATTACCCATGTTTTTCGATGTATCTCTCCGATTTATTCATTGTTATTGCGTGATAGCCGGATGCGGCAAAGTTGCTTGCTAATCGATACTCAGTTTTATTACAGCATATTCGGTGATTGATGAAATACAGTAGTCGCTATATTTATTCGGCAACATCGGTGACTCGATAGGCAACGGTGCCACCTGTTTTTTCGATTGCAGCCACCAAGTCTTTGAGTCTATCTTCGCGGCGGGCAGCAAGCATGAGTTTGGCTCCGCTGGCGGCTAAACGATGAGCGGTGGCTTCACCTAAACCGCTACTTGCTCCTGTAATGATCACAACCTTGTTTTGAATCTCAGACATATTCACTCCTGTTAATTGATTAAATCCGCTCACCTAAAATTGATCGCAAATCCGCTTAATCACCAAGCGCGATCGTATTGAATAGGAGCAGGCACGGATTGACGTAGTTGCTTCGCAGCGCGCATCGGCCAATAAGGATCGCGCAGCAGTTCTCTAGCAAGTAATACCATATCTGCTTGACCTGACAGTTAGGGAGTCGATCGCCTCTAGTGCAGTCTTTAGGATCGCGAATTAAATAACTTATAATTTTAATTGTTATTGTGGGATGGGCGTCCCGCCCGTCCAAAAAGGACGG
>NZ_JAUBPB010000109.1:0-15771 GCF_036700545.1 Microcoleus sp. SVA1B4 | reverse complement strand
CGTCCCGCCCGTCCTTTTTGGACGGGCGGGACGCCCATCCCACAAACTTGTGGAAGTTATTTAATTTTCATTCCTGAGAAAGGCTATACCAGATTTACCAACACAATTCGCATAATTAAAACCCCCCTTGAAAAAGGGGGGTTAACAGCCGAAAATCAGCTTGATTCTCCTTACATCGAAGAACCCAAACCGGCATAAGCACCGTAGAAGAAAAGACTCACAATGGTGAGAACACCGAGGCCTGCAACAGTAGCTACCAGCCACAAAGGAATTCTGCCACTTTCACTAAACATAGCCATCACCTCACTAATTTACAGCTCAACAAATTCGATGGAACTATCGAAAGCCAACTCAGACACCAGTTAATTAAAGAAATAACTGGAGAACAAAATACCCAAAACAAAAATCAGTAACAAACCCAAATACAAAGAAGTCCGGTTTAACTCAACAGGCTGCTCGTTGGGATTAGGAACGCGCTCAGGCATTGTAAACTCCTATCGTTGAATAAATTGCATTGCTGCGATCGCGCCCAAAAAGAAAATTGTTGGGACACCTAAAGTATGAACTGCCAACCAGCGCACCGTAAAAATCGGATACGAAATTGGCTCATTATTGGGGGTTCTACTCGTCATTTTTCCAAATCCTTGTTAAATTACTTGGCAATGAACTGATCTACTTGTTTCTTAGCTTCAAAGCGATCCGAGATAATCGGCACTTCTTCCCGCTGCGGTGTGAAATATTGGTTAGGGCGAGGAGTTCCGAAAGCATCGTAAGCCAAACCCGTTTGCACAAACAGCCATCCAGCAATAAACAAAGCCGGAATGGTGATGCTGTGAATTACCCAATAACGGATACTTGTAATAATGTCCCCAAACGGACGTTCTCCAGTTGTACCAGCCATTTAGAATCCTCCTTTCAACAACAAATTGACAGACAATCTCTCTTACTATTCTACTATCAAGCAGCTTGCGCTGAACCTTGATATTTAAGTAGAGTACCGCTCGCGCCGATCACAAATCCGCGATCGGGGCCCATAAAGACAATCCTGTAAAAATTAGCCGGAACATCTTCAACTTCGCGGTCTTTTAGCCAAGTTTTCCCGCCGTCCAAACTGCACAGCAAATTGCCGCCGCCGCCGGCTACCCAAACTTCATTATCAGTCCGGTAAGCCATGTCCAGCAAACCCCAACTCGCCTTGCGATCGGGAAAAAACGGTTTTCCCCAACCTTCAGGATTGGACGGGTCGCTAAACTGAATCTGACCGCCGCGGGCGAGCATCCACAAACGCCCATCCTTGGTAAAGCCCATATTTTGCAGGCGGCGAGAACTATTGCGGTTGTGAGGTTCCCAAGCTTCTTGTCCGGGTTTCCACACCGAGTAGAAATTGCCCTTCGAGGAAACCGCAACATACTGCCCGTCTTCAGAACGGTTGATATTGCGAACTACCCCAAAAGAATCCTGCACGACAGCTTTCCAATTTTTGCCGCCGTCGGAAGTCCGGTAAATCGCCCCGACATCGGTCGTCATCTCGGCGGAATTCGGGCCCAAAGCTGCGATCGTACTCGGAGAACCGGGCAACTGAGAGCTCAAAGCAATCCGCGTCCAAGACTTGCCCTCATCGTTCGTGTGGAGCAAAACTGAAGGCTGGCCGACAATCCAGCCTTCGGAACCAGAAAAACTCACCGACGCAAAACGCGACCTCGGATCGTCGATATCCAGTGCTATAGACTTCCAGCTAGTACCGCCGTCCAGCGTTTCGAGCAGAGTCGCCTCAGAACCCACAACCCAGCCGTGCTGAGGATTGCCCGTAAAGGCAATATCCTGCAAATTAGCTTCCGTCGGCAAGGAAATCACTTGCCAGGGGTTGTAACTCACAGCACCGATGGTGCTGCAACTCGTACAGATGAGCGCAGCCGCCAATAACATTACAATTCGTTGCCAAAATCTCACAATCGTCTTACTGCAAACCATACATACTAAGTAAAAACAAGAAACCAACGACCAAGCCGCCAAAAATCAGCAAACTTTTCTGACCTTCGGTCATGCCGTTGACACCGACACCGTAGCGCTGATTTGCCTTAAATCCCGATACCCCTTCCATCTGACCGAGATTTTGAAACATCGACTTACGCGCCCCGCAAACGGGACACACCCAAGTCGGGGTCACATCTGTAAAAGCAGTGCCAGGGGCAATTGCATTTTTAGGATCGCCCTTTTTAGGATTGTAGACGTAGCCGCAGGCTCGGCACTCGTGCCGATCGAGGGTATTAGTCTCCGTGGCTCGATCGCTCATAAATCCAAAATTATGGGTCAGCTAATCGTGAAGTACCTCAACTAAACTTCGTTCGAGTTGGGGCTTCCAACTAAAACTCATATGAGGACGGTCTTATTCGTCTTCGAGGTTTCCCGTCTCAACCGCCGATGCCACGTTAGGGACACCACTTGGGTGTTCGACACTTAAGTCGAGGATGGTCTTACTTAGCGTCCACAGGCAGCCGCCCGTCTTCCACAGGCAGTTACAATATTAAAATATACATTAAAAATTATTGCAGAAGATGGAGGATTAATCTCAACTAACTCGTAATTTTAGCTACCCAAAATCTATATAATGTAACAGACAAGTTACAGAACCCTTTCACCTAGGCAGTAATTATTCATCGTGTTTGCACTCAGCGGCTACGAGTATTTCTTAGGCTTCCTGTTAATTTCCAGCCTAGTCCCTATCCTCGCCCTCACGGCGTCTAAGGTTCTGCGGCCCAAAAGTCGTCCCTACGACCGACGCACTACCTACGAATCCGGCGTCGAGCCGATCGGCGGAGCCTGGATTCAGTTCAACATCAGATATTATATGTTCGCCCTGGTCTTCGTCATCTTCGACGTAGAGACCGTCTTCCTCTATCCTTGGGCGGTTGCTTTCAACCAGCTAGGACTGTTGGCTTTCATCGAAGCCTTGTTTTTTATCACGATCCTCGTTATTGCTCTTGTCTATGCATGGCGCAAAGGAGCCTTGGAATGGTCTTAAGTTCTGACAAATCACAAAAACCTCTAATTGTCAACCCCGCTATTCGCCCTGAAGTCACATCCGAATTATCAGAGAATGTCATCCTAACTACGGTTGATGACCTCTACAATTGGGCGAGACTTTCGAGCCTGTGGCCCCTGCTTTACGGTACCGCTTGCTGCTTCATCGAATTTGCAGCTTTGATCGGATCGCGCTTTGACTTCGACAGATTCGGCTTAGTACCGCGATCGAGCCCCCGACAAGCCGACTTGCTCATCACCGCCGGCACAATTACCATGAAGTACGCCCCCATCTTGGTGCGGCTGTACGAACAAATGCCCGAACCCAAATACGTGATCGCGATGGGCGCCTGCACCATCACCGGCGGAATGTTCAGCGTAGACTCCCCCACAGCAGTCAGAGGCGTTGACAAACTGATTCCCGTAGATGTGTACATCCCCGGCTGTCCCCCCCGCCCAGAAGCGATTATTGACGCAATTATCAAACTGCGGAAAAAAATCGCCAACGATTCGATGCAAGAACGCGGCAACTTGCTCCCCACCCACCGCTACTACACCAGACCCCACAAGATGAAAGTAGTAGACGACATCTTGGATGGCAAATATTTGTCAGTTCCTGGCCGGATGGCGCCGCCGAAAGAATTGACCGAAGCAATGGGAATGCCAGTACCACCGGCTTTGCTTGCAGGACAAAAACAGGAGGTAAACCGTGGCTGAGACAGAAACCTCAATTGTTGAAGCCGGGAAGGTTTCCCAGTGGTTGACTCAGAATGGGTTTGAACACGAAGCTTTAGCGGCCGATAATTTGGGCGTGGAGATATTAAAGGTCGATCGAGACTTCTTAATTCCGATGTCAACAGCACTGTATGCCTACGGGTTTAATTATATGCAGTGCCAGTGCGCCTACGACCAAGGGCCGGGAGAAGATTTAGTCAGCGTCTACCACTTGGCTAAGCTGACAGATAATGCTTCCCATCCCGAAGAAGTCCGCGTCAAAGTATTCATTCCCCGCGACGATCCCAGAGTGCCATCAGTCTACTGGATTTGGAAAGCAGCCGACTTTCAAGAGCGGGAATCCTACGATATGTACGGCATTGTCTACGAAGGACATCCGAATCTGAAACGGATTTTGATGAACGAAGATTGGGTAGGCTGGCCGCTGCGGAAAGATTACATTTCCCCTGATTTCTACGAATTGCAAGACGCTTATTAAGGGAGTTTTGCGAGGGCGGGTTTGAGCATAAAATTGGACTTTTGGGGTTAAGTTTTAGGCAAGACCCGCCCTCTCTTTTTTGGCTAATTTTGATTAACTGGTTCCTAGGCTCTGTCGGGGAACCGATGCCCAAAAACGCTATTTTCAAAAAAGTATTAGTATGGTTTACGAAACTGCTGGTTTAATAGCTTTACTAAGTATCGTAATAATTTACCGGCAACTTAGCAGGGGTAAGAACAAACCGGATGATAACAGGCTCGAAGCACAGAAAGTTGAGCTTAGGCAAATAAACCAGCAGTTACAACAAGCAAATAACCTATTTACCGCCTTTATAGTTCAAATCCTTGCAAGATTTAAGCAAAAAGAGGCAGAACTTAAGGCAGCTACTACTGAGAACAATTCTTTGAAGCAGACGGTTCAAAGCCTACAACAACAGTTAGCAAGCGTTGAGAGCGAAAGAGATGAATTAAGGAAAATTTCAACAAATCTTCGTATTGAAAATATTTACTTTGAACAAAAAATTGAAGAACTAGAAGCTCATAAAAAAGTTCTTATTCAAGAATTGGGGGGTTCTCTCAGTAGTCAAGATATAGAGTTTATAACGTGGGAATTTTTAATCGAGAAAGTTAAAGAGGTTACTAGCCAGCTTAATGAAGTCATAGCCCAAAATCAATCACTCATTAAAACAAATACGGATTTACAGCAAGAAAGAGACGTTCTGAGAAGAGAGTTAAATCAAGTTAAGGATAATAATACTAGATTGACACAAGATAATCTACAACTCCGAGCTAGCCAAAACTCTTTAGAGTCAGAAATAAGACGAGCAATAGACCGAATTCAACCTTTAGAGATAGATAATAACCAGCTAGAGCAAGAAAAAACCCAATTAGAAAGAAAGCTTTATGAGTTAAATTCATTAAACTCCAATTCACCTCAATTAGAAACAAAAGTTAAGCAACTAGAAGGGAATGCCAGAGAGCTAGAAAAAGCCAAAATAAGTTTAGAGCGACAGCTTAAGGACGAGAAAAATAGAGTTGCACCTCTTGAGCAAAAAATTAAAAACTTGGAACAGGTAATAACTCAACTGGAAACAGAGCTTGAGCAGGAGAAAAGTAAATGTAGGGCTACCATTGAAAAGATGAAAGAGGAAAATAATCGGCTGCTTGCAACAATAGTTCGACAAGAGGAGATCATAAAAGAGCTACGAGAAGAAATTGAGAGTTTGATAATTATAGATCCGGATAATGATGGAATAATCTTAGAAGATTATAATGATTCAAGTTTATTAGAAGATTATAATGATTTAGTTTATTTCGTTCAAACATCTTTAGGAACTTCAGGTATAGAGGAATTAGATGATTGGGGAAAAACAGAAGAGTTTTACATAGAACTTATCAGTAGACTTTGTTTTATCGATACTATACTCATAACTAAAATAAAATCCTTGGAATATAAATTCCATCCGGTTTATAAGGAATATATTGCTGCGAGTTTAGATATTAGCTTTAGCTATCCCGGTGAATTTTTGTTTTGGAGTAATGGCGAAATGTGTTTGGAACTAAGTTATTTCTTCAATAGTAAGTTGTAATTAAGAGTTTATCAATCTAACCGATGAGTTACACCTATCGCAAAACAAAACTAGAATACGGGATGTTCAGACACCGTATTATAATGTAGTGCCTGGAGGTAATAAGAGTGGCAAAGAATACAATTAAATTACTAGATGTCGTTGCATTGACAGTTGACCTTCCTGAATACAACCTGTGGCGCGGACAAGTAGGGACTGTAGTTGAACTGTTGGCTGATGGTGCAGCGTTTGAGGTTGAATTTAGCGACCGCAACGGACGCACTTATGAATCTGTCGGGCTGTATCCAGAGCAAATCATGGTGTTATACTTTGAGCCAGCATCACCTAATATCAAACCCGAAATGGTTACAGCATAAGCGGCACAATAACTTGCGGACTTTATAAAAAATTGGATTTCAGGTTGATAAGTGAAATAGCTAATAAACCTGCGATCTTTAATGATACCGTTTAATGGGTCAGCAAATTAAATAATCTGGTGGTTCATCAAAATGACGACTCTGACCGTAGAAATTCTTTGTTCTGAGGCGGCAATATTTTCAGCAGCCGAGTCTCAACACCCAGAACCTCTGCTTTATGGCATCACAGACGGAAAGGCTGTTGGGACATATTTGGAGCAAAAGTTCAGACTCTATCTCAAGCAAAAATATGAATTTATAGATGGTAATTCAGCAAGCGGCATCGATTTCCCTGGGCTACTGGTTGACGTGAAGGTAACAAGCATTAGGCAACCGCAGTCGTCATGTCCTTTCAAATCTGCAAGGCAAAAGATTTTTGGGCTGGGATATTCACTGATTATCTTTGTTTACGAAAAGACAGACAACAGTACGATCCGAACTGCAACCCTGAATATTTTGCATACAATTTACGTGAGTGCCGAAAGAACAGCAGATTTTCAAATGACCCGTGGAATTCGTAATATTTTAGACAATGAAGGCAATAAAGATGATTTGCTTGCTTTCATGTTTGACAAAAATTTACCTGTTGACGAAATTGAAGCAGGTAACATTGCAGACGAAATACTGAGAAACCCACCAGTGCAAGGTTTTTTGACGATTTCTAATGCGTTGCAATGGCGACTTCAGTATGGAAGAGTCATTGAGCGTGCTGGACAACAGGAAGGGGTTATCGCAGTTTATCAATCTAACCGATGAGTTCCAACGATCGCAAAACCAAACTAGAATATGGGGATTTTCAGACACCGCTGGAATTAGCCGAGATGGTGTGTCGGAAATTGATAGAACTAGATGTTAACCCCAAAGTCATCATTGAGCCAACTTGCGGCATAGGTAATTTCATTAAAGCTGCTGCAAATTCGTTTCCATCCGCCAGCCATATTATCGGGGTTGAAATCAATCAAAGTTATTTAAGAGAATTAACAGCTAAGCATGAATTGTTAGAGGATGAAAGATGTGAGGTTAAGCACGGAGATTTTTTTGAATTTGACTGGACATCATTAATCAACCAATTCAATCATAGGGTGCTGGTACTTGGCAACTTTCCTTGGGTAACAAACTCACAACAAGGAACTATTGGCAGTGAAAACTTGCCGAAAAAAACTAATTTTCAAAAGCACACTGGCTTAGATGCACTAACAGGTAAAAGTAACTTCGATATATCAGAATGGATGCTGATCCATGCGATACAATGGTTGCAAAATCGTGACGCCACTCTGGCAATGCTTTGCAAGACTTCCGTGGCGAGAAAGTTATTGAGTTACATTCATTCAAAAAAACTTAATCTCGCTAGCTGTGCAACTTACAAAATAGATGCTAAAAAATATTTTGATGCAAATGTTGATGCCTGTCTGTTATTCTGCAAGTTTGACTTAAGTTCACAAAACTACTTCTGCGATGTATTTAGCAGTTTAGAAAGTTCAGATTGTCACCGAATCGGACATCACAACAATCTCCTGGTTAAAGATATAGATTCTTTCAAGAAGTTTAGTAATTTATATGCTGTAAATTTAGGAACGAAATGGCGATCTGGCGTCAAGCATGACTGCTCGAATGTGATGGAGTTTCGGAAAATTGATAATTTGTTTGTCAATGGATTTGGGGAATCTGTCGAGCTTGAGGAAACTTATCTATTTCCGCTACTTAAAGGATCGGATGTTGCTCAAAATCGCATTAATGCTACAGATCGATATATCTTAGTTACTCAAAAATTTATCGGTGAATCAACCGAAAATATCAAAACTATAGCCCCTAAAACCGGACGTTATCTAGAGAAGTGCGGGCAATATCTAGATAATCGCAAAAGCAAAATTTACCAAAATAACCCTCGCTTTTCGATTTTTGGAGTAGGCGATTATAGCTTCCAACCTTGGAAAATTGCGATTTGCGGGCTTTATAAAAAATTGGATTTTAGGTTAATCGGTGAAATAGCTAATAAACCTGCAATTTTCGATGATACTGTTTACTTTCTCAGCTTTGACAGCGAGAGAGTTGCACGTCAAACTTTTGAGCTTTTGAATTCACCGACGGCAATTAACTTTTATTCAGCACTCGTATTTTGGGATGAAAAGCGCCCGATTAAATCCAGCATTTTAAATTGTCTGAATCTAGCAAGGCTGGCAGATTCGTAATTTGTAACCGCTGATGCACGCAGATCAACGCAGATAAATAGAGATATAATTGATATTATTGGTATTTCTGAAAACCTATGACTCAAGCTTTACCCAAACTCGTAAACTTCGAGGAATTTGTGGAGTGGCTGCCTGAAAACTCGGCGGTACGCTACGAACTGCATAATGGAGATATTGTTGAGATGGCACAACCAGTAGGCGAACATGAGGAAGTTAAAGGCTTTCTTACAATCAAAGTTTCCGTTGCAATCGATCGTCTGGGGTTGCCATACAGTATCCCCAACCAAGTGATAGTTAGACCTCCTGAAAAAGATTCTGGTTATTTGCCTGATGTGTTGGTGCTGAATCGCGCAAATTTGGCACAAGAAACTTTGTGGCAAAAACAATCTATCCTCAGTTTTGGTGCATCGATACCTTTGGCAATTGAGGTTGTGTCAAGTAATTGGCGCGATGATTACTATTTGAAATATGCTGATTATGAGGAGATGGGTATCCCTGAATATTGGATTGTGGATTATGCTGCGTTGGGTGGACGCAATTTTATTGGCAATCCCAAACAACCGACAATTTCTGTGTGTAACTTGGTTGATGGTGAATATCAAGTCCTCAAGTTTCGAGAGAACGATCGCATTGTGTCGCAAACTTTTCCTGATTTGAACCTCACAGCAAATCAGATTTTTCAAGCTGGTTTAGTGTAAGCGGATCTCTCGTAAATTTGGATTTTTTAACCGCTGATGCACGCAGATAAACGCAGATGAGTACACAGGAATTACTTATAAAAAGCAAAGAAACCGGGTTTTTGATTTCGCAAAAAACCCGGTTTCTGACTACTCGTGCCTCAGCCTTATAAACGTAAAATATCGTTTATAAGGCTGAATGATTAAACGGCAGAGAAGACGGAGGACACAGAGTCAGAGATTGAGAGAGATGAATAATTTCGATGCCAATGGATTTGAGATCGGGACATTTTTCATAGCAATCCGCGATAGCGAATAAACACCAAAAGCACCGCCCACGATCCTAATGCGACTTTGACTGCAACCAGGATATTCAGCAAGGGGAGAATGCCACCGCTGAAAAGTGTGCCTAACTCTCCGTGGGGTAACTCATATCCTGACAGAGTGATAACGGACAATACAATGAAAACAAGTACCGAAACTTTCTCCAAAGTCGCGGCGTGCCAGCGCTGGTAGATTTCTTGCATCCACTGCGGTGATGAGGTAATCGCCACCAAGCCGATCGCAGTTCCCCCCGCTACACCCGCGGCAAAACCACCGCCTGGACTTAAATGCCCGCGAATTGCTAGTTCGACACCCACCAACGCGGCAATCGTCGCTCCCAATCGCGCCAAAATAATCGATGGTTGATCGGTAAACTGATATATGGCGCAGGACGGACTTTCATTGGCTAGCATAAAACTTGCACCCATAATGGCGATCGTAAATACTACGACTTCAAAGATCGTGTCGTACAGCCGATTTCGCAAAATGATACCGGAAACCGCATTGGATACTCCACTATCTTGAACAACCAATTCGACGATCGAACTTTGCTGCGATAACTCCATTGTGGGATTGGCGATTAGCAGCATTTTGATAAACAGCGCTATCCCGGATAAAAAGTAAACCCACTTCATCAATGCTTGTCCTCTGCGTCAGGTGTATTTACATAGGTTAGGGTTGTCCCCGGTGATGAAAGTTCGGTTTGCATGATGTCGTAGACACGCCGAACTCTGGTTGCGGTGTTATAAAGTTGCGCTTCGCCACTGTTTTCCAATTGGCTTTGTGGCGCACAAGCTGCATGAACTTCTTTTTCCCTCAGCGCCCGCTGCAATGCCTGTGTAGTCGCATAGGGAACGAGTTCCAAGCGCATATGGCGTTTCTGAAAAACTGTGCGGATGTCATCTATCACTTGCTTAAAATCACCTGCGGTTTTGTCGTTTGGTATAGCATCGCCCTCTGTCCCCTCTTCGATTACACCCAGACGCAGCACGAAGGATGAACGCACCGTCACTGCATAAAGTGTAATCGCGAGTAGAGTACCCATCAAGGCTTCGGTCAAGCCCACATCCCCCGCGCCTAAAATTGTATACACCAAGGCGGCGATCGCTCCCAATACCCCCCGCAGTAGCAATGCGTGGTATGGATTGACCTGAAATACCACCATACCAGCAGCTAAGGGCAGCAGAGCGACGAGGACATAAATGTAGCTATTATCGTTCATAGTTAGTCCCTGTTTTAGAACAATAGGCCAACACATATCCCAGCATTGTGTTCCAGGTTGCTAAGCAAATGAGCGCCAGAATCAGCAGGGGCCATTTACTGGGTATTTGCAGCAGCAATCCGACGACGATCGCGATCGAACCCAGCGTATCTGCTACCGAAAGACTGTGCAGTTTATATAAAACCGATCGCTTCCCAAGTAGGTAAGAAGTACCCCAAAACCAGAAAAAAATCCCTATACCGATGCAGGTATAGCTCAATACATCTATTACGATCATGCTTCACTGATACGTTTGATTATATGTGCCAACAACATCAAGCCAGCATTACCCACACTGAGGATAATCGCCGCCACCACACCGATCATCCAATCATCGCGCCAGACGGATATGACGAGAGCGATGATTGCCGCCTTGGTCGAAATACTGGCAAAGGCCAACATTGTCTGCCAGATATCATGATCTTTCCATACCTCGTACATAGGTATGAGCAGAGCCAAAATCATCGCAATTAGAATCAAGTTGTTCAAGTTGTTCAATTGTGTGGACTCCTGATTTTTCTTAGTTAATATCGGGGCGGGCTCGCGTGCCCAACCCCCTACACCCCACAAGAAACTCTTGAGAATAGTGCAACTTAATAGACCTCTGCCATAATTGTTGTGGAACAGGGTTCCTGCCTGTTCTTGACGGGCAGTTTCGCGAGTGGGGGCGGGTTTATTTAACCTGTCTGCAATCTTTAAAGCTATTGGTGAACCCGCCCCTACAGATTCTTGAGAATGATCCAATATCGAGCGTGTAAATAAACTCGGGTATGTCAGAAAATGTAAAGTATCGTAACCCCTGCGATAGAGCACTTTTACTAACTGCGGACATACTTACGTATTTTATCGCCGTTCTACTTATTTATTTCTCCCTTCTCTGCCTTCTCTGAGTTCTCTGCGGTTTAATCATTCCGAAAAAACTTCAGCTAATTACTCGAAGTCCGCCGCACTCGGTGTACTTCGTAAAAACCCTCTTCGTGATATTTCACGACAATCGTCTTGGGAGTAAAAGTGATCACGAAGACATCTAGGAATATCAGCAAGGGCGATCGATGGTTTGGCACTTTTTCCATGATCACATCTTCGTGTCTGTGGGGACGGAAGATGAGTTCAAAAGCTTCTATATAAGCTATCGGAATCGCCATGAAGATTTTACCAAACACCCCCAACCATTCCCTCAAAGGTTCCGGGGGTGTGTAGCTGCGCGGCAACAGGAAAGCAATGATGAAGCCGATCGCAATATTTGCCAAACTAAAATCGGCAGTAAGTAGAAACCAGATCGTCAGTCTTAATATTAGCTGTCCAATCATGTTGAGAATGCCATCCAGAATAGTAGGAGCGAAATCAAGCTCATAAAACCGACCAAATGATCGAATTGTTCAAGCATACGTGGCAGTTTGATTGCCGTGCGTTGAAAAATTAGAAAATAGGCTAACCAACCAACACCGATGATGGCTATCGCCTTAAGCATATTTTCCAGCGTATAAGCCTGAACATCAAAAGCATTGGCTGCAATCAGCCCACCTAGCAACAGCAACACTGCAGGCCAAAAACCGGGTTTTGATTTTGCTTCTCCACCACGGGGCAGAAAGATGAATTTAGCAAATAGGATAGCAGTTCCTACTGCTGCCACATTCATGGCGATCGCATAAGGGGGTGTCAAATTCTTCAAAGTCAACATCTTTGCCCCAAAGCCAACCAAAAAAGGAAAGCCTGAGATCGAAAGGCTACCCACGACTAAGGCAATCCAGAGCTTAGTATTAATCTGCTTTTGTCGCAATACCTTAAAGTCGCGGCTGGGTAAAGAGCCCGCAATCAGGAATAGCGCCGATTTGACCAAGCCGTGGGCGAGGGCATAAAAGCCTGCCGCTTCCGGGGCTACGAGAATCCAACCTAACTGCGAAACCGTGCTGAACGCCAGCACCCGCTTGGTATCCTTTTCAAAGATGCCATAGAACACGCCCATAAACGCCGCCCCGACTCCGAAAATCTGGACGATGGGTGCCACCTCCTCCACCATCAGCGCACAGCGCACGAGGGGATATACCCCCGCTTTGACCACAATCCCTGACAGCAAAGCCGACACTGGCGTTTCTGATTCCGAGTGAGTTAGCGGTAGCCATAACCCCGATACAAACACACCTCCCTTAACCAAGAGAGCCATAAAGATCAGAGCTGTCGCCTCTGGGGGCGCTGCACCCAAGCCGGCAAAACTAAACGAATTACTTGCCTTATAAACCAGCACGGCACCGACTAGATAAAACAGCATTGCCGTGTTGCTAATAAATAGATAGCGCAAAGCCACCCAAATCGAGCGATCGGTGCGAGGATAGGCAATCAAGAGAAACGCCGCAATGCCACTGACTTCTAACCCCACATATAAACTGATAAAGTCAGTAGAGGCAAAGGCCGCATTCAGGCTGCCATGCAACATCAGAATTTGTGCATAAAAAAATGCCGTCTTATCTGTGGGCCAACAGTAGATAATCACCGCTGCCGTGACTAAGGCATTGGTTAAGATGAAATAGCCGCTCAAGCGATCGACTAACAACGTGACACTGAAATTATCCAGTAACTGCAGCGTCACCGCTGACGGTATAGCAAAAAGCTGGAACGCATAGGCAGCGGACGCTATCGCTCCGAATACTGCGAGATACTTGGCAAACTTCGGAATCAAATAAATACTAAAGCCGACAAAAAACGGGAGTCCAATCCAGGCGATCGTCAGGGTATTCATGGGGTATTATTCATCTCGATTTCGTTACTTTCTAATGTCGGATTATCTCGTGCCAGCTTCATCACACTTACCAGCATTAAAGCCTGAATCGAAAAGCCGATCACGATCGCCGTTAAGATCACCGCCTGGGGAACCGGATCGGCGTAAGCGGCAACATTTTTCCCCTTTGAAATAATTGGTGTCAGCAAGCCTTCTCGCGATGCCACCACCACGTAATAGGCGATAACCCCTGTACTCATGACATCCATACAGACGATTTTCATGAGCAGGTTCTTTTTAAAGATGATACCAAAAAATCCGCAAAATACTGTTGCCAATACCAATGCTTCTAACATGGAAATTGCGTGTTGGATAAGGGGTTTTTGTTATTATATTTGAATTGGCGTATATTATTTCTAATGGGACTTAGAAATTTTCTAGCCCCTAAACTAGCTGAAACGCACTCTAGGTAAGGGAAAGAGTTTTCGGCTCCGTCAATCGATTTTAGATTTTAGATTTTAGATTTTAGATTTACTTGCGCGAGATAAATGCGGGGGCAATAAGTGATTTTCGATTTTCGATTTGGGATTGATTCCACGGATAAATCACGTGGCGGGTACCACATGAAGAAATTTTTGGTCAGATCCCAAACCCTTGCCAGTTCTCGATCGAACCCAATTCAAGCTCAAACCCTTTACCTGTCGGCGTTTGCAGCCATTTTGGACGTGATTTTTGTCTAAGTCTCGTTAGCGAATCTGTGGCCGACAACGAAGTCCGATCGTCCATCAAACCCGGTTTCAGACCAGTCGTGCGTCCAAGAGTGTTCAATTTCACTGGAGCGAACGTCACTAAGTTCAATCATTCCGCAAAGCTGCGATCGGATCTAAGCGAGCCGCATTCCGAGCCGGTAACACTCCAGCCAATAAGCCTACAGTAAAGGATAGCCCAAAACCAGCCGCGATCGACCATACAGAAACCACAAACGGAAATTTGAATGCTGTCGAGGCCCCAAAGGCGAGCGCAACTCCCAACCCAATACCCGCCGTTCCCCCCACCGTGGAAACTAAAATAGATTCCGCCATAAATTGAATTAGAATTGCTGCATTAGTAGCGCCTACGGCTTTGCGAATCCCGATTTCCTTAGTCCGTTCCACAACAGACACCAACATAATATTAGCAATACCGATGCCGCCAACCACCAAAGAAATTCCGGCGATCGAACCCACCATCACCGTAAATAAACCTATCACATTGCTGAAAGTATTAACTATTTCAGCTTGATTTACAACTCGAAAATCATCCGGTTGTGGCGGATAAATATTGTGGCGCAAGCGCATGATATTTTCCACTTGAAATTGAGCATCCGCCAAATCCGCTTCGTCGGCAGTTTCCAACCAAAAACCCGATATTGCAATCCCCGCTAAAGAATTTCTCCCCACAATCCGCGAAGACATATTTTTGAGGGGAATATAGACTCGATCGTCCTGATCGGTTCCCCCTACAGACCCCTTGCTTTCCATCACTCCAATGACCTTGTAGCGGTTGCCCTGAATGCGAATATCGGAGGATAGCGCATTAGCTCCCGCTCCAAAAAGTTCGTCCCGCACCTTAGAACCTAGGACAACTACTGGCTCAGCAGCATTCAATTCATCCTCATTAAAAAACCGTCCTTCTTGGGGTTGAATGTTCTTCACATCTGGATAGTTTAAATCCGTTCCCAAAATCGAAGTAAATGAATTTTGTCCGCCATAAACGACTTGCACTTGGCGCTGCAAATAAGCCGAAATTGCCTTAACTGCAGGAGCTTGTTTGCCGATCGCCCTAGCGTCATCCCAAGTAAGAGTAGTAGCAGAACCGCTTCCTTGACTGACACCGCCCGATCGAGAAGCGCCGGATAAAACCAACAGCACATTTGTACCCAAAGCCTTTAACTGTTCTTCAGTTGATTTTTGTACTCCCTGTCCCACCGAAGTAATAGCAATTACCGAAGATATCCCAATAATTACCCCCAGCATAGTTAAACTGGTACGCAACTTATTATTCCACAGCGCCTCTGTCGCCATCAACGCGATTTGAACGTTAGAGATTTTGTTGGTGCGGGGGCGAGTCTGTAATTTCATGTTATTAGTTATTAGTTATTTGTTATTTGGTGGCAACTTCTAAGGATTCTGCCTAAATTGGCCCCTAATTTATCACCTGACGATGCAACCGGAAACGATAGGATTTGTGGCACGACCCGCCGGGGGTTGAAACCCCCGTCTCATAGAAGACAGTCGGTTGAAACTGAGATATTGCACCATTCTCAATTAGCCGTAGATACTGTCTTGAACTGTCAAGGGGTAGCGAGTAAATAATTGGGGTCGAAAGGCTTTTGGGACTTTAAAATT
>NZ_JAUBPB010000108.1:0-15779 GCF_036700545.1 Microcoleus sp. SVA1B4 | reverse complement strand
CCCGCCCGTCCTTTTTGGACGGGCGGGACGCCCATCCCACAATCTTGTGGAAGTTATTTAATTCTCATTCCTTAGTGTCGCTCTGGGGGGATGAAAGGTAATTGTCGGAGCAATTTTATTCGCGCGGTATTCGTGTTTTCAATAGGGTTTGATATAAGTAGTCCAGGACGCAGGGGCCGCAGAAATCGGGTTTTTTTTGCGTCAAAAATGCCTCGATGGCTGATAAGTTAGAATAAAGCCAATTAATTATTCAAAAAAATGAGTGCTAAAGTTACTGTCATTGACCATCCTTTGATACAGCACAAGTTAACTCTGATGCGGCAAACTCAAACGAGTACGGCGAAATTTCGCCAATTGCTCAAAGAGATTGGAATGCTGCTAGCTTATGAAGTGACGCGAGATTTGCCGCTAAAATACGAACAAATAGAAACGCCGATCGCCAAAATGAATGCACCGGTGCTGGCTGCTGAAAAGAAAATTGTGATTATTTCGATTATGCGCGCCGGTCAGGGACTGTTAGATAGTATTTTAGAGCTGATTCCGTCTGCGAGGGTAGGACATATTGGTTTGTACCGCGATCCGACAACTCGGATGGTGATTGAATATTATTTCAAAGTTCCCCAGGATATCGAACAGCGAGATGTTTTAATTGTCGATCCGATGCTGGCTACTGGTAATTCAGCAGTGGCGGCAGTGGATAGGCTGAAAGAAGTTCATCCGAAGTCTATTAAATTTTTGTGCTTGCTGGCGGCACCGGAGGGAGTGGGGCACTTTCACGAACAACACCCTGACGTGCAGATTTATACGGCTGCTGTTGACGAGTGTTTGGACGAGCATGGCTATATTGTACCCGGACTGGGAGATGCGGGCGATCGACTTTACGGCACTATGTGAATTCAATAAAATTATTTTCTGCTGTATATGTCAATACATTCATTTAAAAATAACTTTACTAACATAAGCAGTGGTTTGATAGTGCGATATAATGTAAGTTGTAAAATTTTAATGTCAAGAAAAGCCTATATATAACAAGGGTTGTAGGGTTTTATTACATTAAATTCGTAAATTGCATGATCTAGATGTATTTACTGCATTTTATGGTTAAATTCTATGCCTTTAGTGTAATTTCTTGCCAGAATTAGTTATTAAAATAGATGTATGATGCTAAGCGTTTGCGAGCGACTACTAACATTTTTTGACGAGGGAAAAAACAATGGAGACTACAGCACAGAAGGAAGCCCCAACTCAGCCTGTTGAGGAAGTGAAAATTCAGAATATCAACAGTTTGGAGTTTGAGCTTTGGGCTAAAGCAGTGAAACGGCAGATGATTGCAGCACTCTCTAAAAAGGGCGCGATTTGACATCTGTGGGTTTTTTGTGCACAGGTTGTGTTAATTAATTAAATTAACAAAATTTTTGTCTGCATTGTTGTCCGAGTTGCGGGAGAGGCAAGAGAAAGAATTTTCCTTTTTCCGAGTTTTGGACGTACAGGTGGAAGGAAGCCGGGTTTTTTTACGAAAATACTTCTGTTGCGATCGGCAGAAATGGTAAAAAAACCCGGTTTCTTTGTGTCATATCATGTCCGATCGAGTGACCGCGATTAAAAGGGCGGGTTTTTGAGATTGTCATTTATTGGCAGATATTTTTCGTGAGGGGAGCCCCTACCGTATTATGGGTAATCGACCGGACATAATATCAAGAGTGCCTCCGGGACTGTTCTATCTGCAGAAGGCTTTCTGCCAGATTACGATCGCTTGTCAACCGCCGCCAGCAAGCGCAGACTTCCGTCTTGAATCTGCACTGCTTTCACCGTTCCCACAGCAACTCTTTGTTGACCGTTAGCCATCGCTACCTCAATCTTAATCTTGGGGTCAGCCTGTAATCCTAGCCGCCCCCAGAGCCACTTGACTTGAGTAGCAGGAAAAGAACTCACTTCTACATCAGAAAATGGTGAATTAACCCAGCGGCTACCGTCGTAAAAACTTGCTACCTGCACCTGATACCAAACTTGTTCTCCTGCCAATTTTAACTCATTGTTCGGTTCTGGTTCCAGCCACTCAGCGGGATTGACACTGTTAATTAAAGTAGCAGAACCCATAATTTGACTTTTGTGGTCTTCTAAACTTTCCGCCTGAGAAACTGCTTCCTGAAGTTTGTTGACCAAATTCCGAATTCGAGTTCTTGTTTCGCTGTCAGTATCTGATTGCTGGTCGAGCCAATTCATCGCTTCGCGAGTGCCGTCTTGAGAAGCTACAATCAGGGCGCCCCAAGCCTTGACATCGGCGTCAGCGGCATTCACTCTCAAGGCGGCGTCGATGCGGTTCCAGATCCGCCCGCTGTCATTTTTGAGGGTTGTGGCTATTTCGTGAGAGTTGCTCGGATCGGCTTCAAATACTTGCAAAGCTTCAGTCCAGCGGCCGTCGATCAATTCTGCGAGAACTTGTTGACCGGGACTGGCCCAAGATGCGATCGCCTGCGCCCGAGTAATTTTAGCGTGAAATTCGATCGTTTCTAGCTGAGCTTGCGCGACTGCGGGCCAATTTTTGCCGGCTTTCCCCTTCGCCACACGCATAACATTTAATGCTGGAGACCACAGCCCGCTTTTCGCCAGTCGCAGCCCATTTTTGTAAGTCTCGTCATTGAAGGCAAATTCTTCTAAAGAAATCGCCGTTAACTGAACTGGGTTGGGCAAAAATTTGCGCGGGCCAATTTGATAAAGGGTAAATTGCGGCTCTAAACCAACTGTTTGGTCGATCGCCAACTGGGGGTTTTCGCCCTTAACAATTTGCTGCCAATTCGGCGGTTGTCCAGCCGCACTCGCCCACTCCAACAGCGGCATTAAATGATTTTGGCTGGGGTTGTAGCGAACGACTTGTCCGTAAGGAATTTTCTTGTCGCCCTGCTTTAGTTGACCGCTGACATTAAACCAAATGCCCGATGCGGGGGGCTTGCCGTCAAATCGCCGCAGTTCTGTTAGGGGTAGCGACTGATTCGAGGCTTGATTGTTAGATGTAGAGTCAGCTAAAGAAGCAATGACAAAAGATTCCGCAGGGCCTTCTACATTCACAGAACTTGCTAGTTGGAAATACTGCTCTTTATCGGAACTGCGATCGGGAAATTGCACTCGCTTGTACACCCGAAGTTCGACAATTTGACGGCAAGGATTTTTGCAAACAGTAGAAGCCTTAACAGTTCTTTCTACCATCACCGGCAATAACAAATCGGAAATAGAATTATCGCGGGATTGATCGACGGGAAGCGACAGGGGTTCTCCGGTTACGAATCCCAATTTGCGGATGCTGGCTTTGATTTGATCGAGAGTTTGGATCGAATCTCTGCTACCTGTAGGCAGGCGCGACCATTCCGGCACAAATTGAGAGATCAACTTGTTGCCATTGGGATCGACGATGAGCTGATAACTCAGCCAAGCGCCGCCTCCCATTAAAGCTGCACAGCCACCCAAGATGCTGAGGGCTGTCAAATTAGCTATCAGTCTTTTCCAGGGATATCTGGCGCGAGTTCGGGGAGTAGGTATTGGAAGCGGGGACTCTTGAAGATTTTTGGGGCGTCGGGTTTGGCGCCGGCGTCTTGTGGGGGGAGGAGCAACTTTGGGATTTTCTGGGGGTTTGGCTCGATTTTTTGAGGGGTTAATTTTGTGTTCCATCATGCCATTTTAGAATTTAGATTTTAGAATTTAGAGTTTAAAATTGCAATAGCCGATCGTACTGCCGACCTATGATATCCCAAGTGTATTGGCTTTCAACGAGCGATCGCGCGTTGACAGAGAGCTCCTGTCTTAGCTGCTGATTTTCAAACAAACTGGCGATCGCCTCAACATACTCCTGAACTTTGTTCGCCCGCAAGGCCCTTCTCGGTTGTGCGCCGCCATCGACGGCTAAACCCTCCAAACCTCGATCGCTAGCAACCACGGGAGTTCCCGCAGCCATCGCCTCCAAAGTTTTATTTTTAATCCCAAAACCAATCCGCATCGGCACCACACAAACAGCAGCTTGATGCAAATATTCTGCCACCCTTTGCACCCGACCTACTACTTGAATTCCGGGAAGTTTCCCCAAGGCGAGCACTTCCGGGACTGGCGAAGCCCCGACTAAGGTGAGGGTAGCATCGGGATAGCGCTGCTGCAAAGGCGGCATTATTTGCAAACTGAGAAACCGCGCTGCGTCAATATTGGGCAAATTGTTCATTGCGCCTGCAAAAATTAAGGTATGTCCTCCCGGATCGATCGACCGATACGGAAATTGAGTTAAATCCACGCCGTTAGGAATTACATCGATGGGAGGTACAAAAAAATCTTGTTTTCCTCGCACCCGAACCGGAGGCAACAGTAATTCTAGGAGTTGCTCTCTGTCTGTGGATGTTGTCGCAACAATGCGGGAGAATTTGGAACAGTAGCGTTTTTCGTAGCGGGCGAGTAGCGGTAAATTTAGTCGATCGCGCAGGGGTTTTTCCGAGGTGCCGGTTGCTAACATTTCCCTGCAAGTTCCCCAAACGGAACTGTGAATGTTTGCCACTGTCAGCAGTTTTTGCCGCCATTCTGGACGCACGTAAATCTCGTTAACGCTGTGCTCGCAGGTGACAGTATCGCATTTGCCTGCTGTTACCAATTCGTCTGCCCAATTCTGCATTGCTTGGGAGTAGCTTGAGAGTACGTTTGGAGGTGTTCCCGACTGCAAAAATCGACTGAATCTGTGGAATTTTCCTATTATTTCAGAGAACCCCCCCTCAGTCCCCCCCTTGTTAAGGGGGGGAGGCAAGAAGCCCTCCTCAAGCCCCTGGTTAAGGGCAGGAAATAACCCCCCCTCAGTCCCCCCCTTGTTAAGGGGGGGAGGTAAGAATCCTTCCTCAGTCTCCTGGTGGAGTCTTAGCCCCCCCTTGACAAGGGGGGGTTGGGGGGGTAATCGCGGGTTGGGAAAAACTGCTAATTCTGTGACTTGCTGGCGCAATGTGTCGATTTGTGCATCGGTGACATCGGGCGATCGTACAGTGCCGAGAATTACCTCATGCCGCCGGCTCAAGTATTGTAATAAATTAAACGTCCTTACCTGAGTTCCTCCGCGGCTGGGCGGATAGGGAAAAGTTGAGGAAAGCATCAAAATCTTCATGGGATGTGAGATAAACTGAGATGTTGCACCATTCTCAATTACTTGTTTAGGAACAGGCTTTTCGGCCTGTTCCACAAAGAGTGAATTTTCTTGTGGAACAGGCCGAAAAGCCTGTTAAGCGAGAATGGTGCAAGATGTGAGATAAATAAATTTGCCGCTTGCGCGATAAAATTGATTGATAAAACGTTTTTTTTTAACAATCTTCGCACCTATGGACGAATTATCTCTTAAGGCGCTGCTGGAAGACTTGAAAAAGTCCGACGAAAGTGTTCGCGATCGGGCAACTACTGAACTCTGGCACACTTGGTTTAACCAGAAAGGTGACTATGGGATGCAAATTCTCAGGCGAGCGCAAGTTTCGCTGGATGCAGGCGATGTTCACCACGCTTTGGATTTGCTGACGAAATTGATTGCGGAAGCGCCGGATTTTGCGGAAGCTTGGAACCGACGCGCCGTACTTCACTATACTCAAGGAAATTATAAAAAGTCGATCGACGACTGCGAAATTGTCCTCAAACTGAACCCGGTGCATTTTGGGGCGTTGCACGGTCTGGGTTTGTGCTACGCTGCGTTGGGAGAATACCTAAATGCTATTCAAGCTTTTCGTCGCGCTTTGGAAATTCAACCGTTTGCTTTGGTGAATCAAAAGTTAATTCTCGAATGTACGGCTCGTTTGAGTTAAAATTAATTTTCTTGGGCCCAAAAGTGTTAATACCAAATTGTAAGCTGCTACGCATTTAAATTGAATCCAGAGACGGGCAGGATGCCCGTTCCACAATAATAATTGTAGAAAAATTGACTGTCAAATTAGATGCACAACAGCTTAGTCACTTTTGAGCAATCTAAAATCTAAAATCTAAAATCTAAAATTGTCTAAGTTAGTGCCTAAAATTAGCGTTTGCATTCCTACTTACAATCGAGTGCATCTGCTGGCTTGTGCGATCGCCAGCGTGCTAGATCAAACTTATACAGATTTTGAATTAATTATCTGTGATGATGGTTCTACTGACAGCACTCCTTTGTTGATGTCGGAATTTGTCGTAGCTTGCGGGGCGGGACGCCATCGCGGGATTCGCTACATTCGCCACCCGCAGAATATCGGCAAGAGTAATAATATGCGATCGGGCTTTGCTGCTGCAAGAGGCAAATATTTTATCAAGTTTGACGATGACGATCGCCTCAGCGCGCAATTTCTAGAGCGGACATCGGCTATTTTAGATAAAGACCCCAGCATCGATTTTGTCAGTACCGATCACTGGGTGATCGACATTAACAATTATATAGACGAAAACCAGACGAAACTCAATTCGCAGCGGTGGGGGCGCACCGAGTTGTCGGCTGGAATTATTGAAGATTTGCTATCTGCTGTTTTTCTCAGACAAAGTTTGCAAATAGGGGCGACTTTGTTTCGGCGCCGCGCGCTGGAAGAAGTCGGATTTCTGCGGCCGAATTTGCAAAATTGCGAAGATAACGATTTGTTTGTGAGACTTGCGATTGCAGGCAAAAAATGCTATTACTTGCCGGAGCTGTTGATGGAGTATCGAGTTCATGCAGGACAGCAAGGAGTCGATCGGGCAATTCCGTATTTGAATGATAAATTGCGCTATTTGACCGGCTACGAGTTTGAGTCGGAAAAGTTGGAAACAGTCAGGCTCAAAAGGATTGCCGAAACTCAATTAGCGCTAGGTTTGCGACTGATTGAGGTGGGTGAAACTGCAAAAGGACGCCTGATGGTGCGGGCGGGAAAGTCTGTTTCTGCGGCGAAAATGTGGGCAGGTTTGGGATTGTCGCTGCTGCCGGTCGAGTTGCGTCCAAAAGCGTTTGAGTTTGTGCGAGAGTTGATCCAATAAGGAATGAGAATTAAATAACTTAGAATGCGTGATGGTTCTTGTGGGATGGGCGTCCCGCCCGTCCAGAAAGGGCGGGCGGGACGCCCATCCCACTTTCAAGAGTGTAAATTATTTAATTCGCGATCCTAACCATCAATAAGAGTTATTAATTATCAGCAGGGGATAATATATTAATTTATTTGAGTAGGGGGTTTTGTTTGGCCTTGAGATTTGCTCAGATTTGGCTCGATCGAAAACTTTCCGGGGATCGTTGAGAGAGTCGGCTAAAAATAAAAATTCGATCGGACACGTTTTAGATTAAATTAAGAAATTAAGAAATACTGAAAATTAAGTATTTACGACTTTGACATCGATCGGGGACGAGTACAGACCTTTCCTTGGGTCGGCCCTGCTTGTGCTATCTGTCAGGCGATTAGGGAAAACTTTTGCCCTGAGAGTAGGTGAAGGGCTCAAAGTCAGCATTGTTAAATTCTGTCTATTTTATTAATGCACCACTCATGTCAATAACTAATCGGATTAGTTTCAATAATCTCCAGGGCGACATCTTCGGCGGTGTCACGGCTGCCATTGTCTCGCTGCCCTTGGCCCTCGCCTTCGGGGTCGCTTCGGGAATCGGGCCGATCGGCGGACTGTACGGTGCCATTTGTGTTGGCTTCTTTGCGGCGCTGTTTGGCGGCACCCCAACACTGATTTCGGAACCCACAGGGCCGATGACTGTGGTGATGACTGCGATCGTCGCATCCCTCACCGCCAGCAATCCCGAACAAGGGCTAGCAATGTCATTTACCGTTGTGATGCTGGCGGGGCTGTTTCAAATCATCTTTGGTATTTTCAAGCTAGGGAAATACGTCACCCTGATGCCATACAGCGTGATTTCGGGCTTTATGTCGGGAATTGGCGTGATTTTGATCATTCTGCAAATTGCACCGTTTCTGGGTCAAGCCCCTCCCAAAGGAGGTGTTTTGGGCACTTTTATGGCAATTCCGCAGTTGCTGGCAAACGTAAATCCGCCGGAAGCAATTCTCGGTATCTTGACGGTGGCAATTATTTTCCTGATGCCCAAAAAGCTGAAGAAAATCGTACCCCCGCAATTGATAGCGCTGATTGTCGGCACGGTAATTTCCCTGACTGTGTTTCAGGGCGCGGATATTCGCCGGATTGGAGAAATTCCGGTGGGACTGCCTCCCTTGCAATTGCCGACTTTTTCCGCCGGTCAACTCACGGTGATGTTTGTGGATGCGGTGATGCTGGGGATGCTGGGCTGTATCGATACCTTGCTGACGGCGGTGGTGGCGGACAGTCTGACGCGGACTGAGCACAAGTCCGATAAGGAGTTGATCGGTCAAGGAATTGGCAATATCATGTCGGGGATCTGCGGTGGCTTACCGGGCGCCGGGGCAACGATGGGAACTGTGGTCAATATCCAAACAGGCGCGACTTCGGCGTTGTCGGGTTTAACTCGCGCGTTGGTGTTGCTGGTGGTGGTTTTGGGGGCGGCGAAGTTAACTGAACCGATTCCGATGGCGGTGTTGGCGGGGATTGCGTTGAAGGTGGGGATTGATATTCTTGACTGGAGTTTCCTGAAACGATCGCACAAAGTATCTGTTAAGGGTTCCCTGATCATGTACGGGGTACTGTTTTTGACTGTGTTTGTGGATCTGATTGTGGCGGTGGGTGTGGGCGTATTTATTGCCAATATCCTGACAATCGAACGGTTGAGTAGTTTGCAGTCTGCGGGAGTGAAGCTGATTTCCGATACGGATGATGAGGTGCTCATCAGTGAGGAGGAGAAGCAACTCTTGGATCGGGGTAGGGGGCGCGTGTTGCTGTTCTGCTTGAGCGGCCCGATGATTTTTGGGTTGTCAAAGGCGATCTCCCGCGAACACAATGCTATGAAGGATGCCGATGCTTTGGTGATGGATCTGACTGCTGTGCCCATGCTGGGAGTGACGGCTTCGCTGGCGATCGAAAATGCGATCCGCGATGCCTGCGATAAGGGTTTGCAGGTTTACATTGTCGGTGCCAGCGAGAAAATTCAACAGCGCTTGCAGAAGTTGGGATTGTTGGATCTGATCGCGCCAGAGCATTTCCTGAGCGATCGTACCGCAGCCTTGCGACAAGCCGTCGCTGTGGTTGACAACAAAGGCATCCCCTTGGGAGTGCCTGTGTAACAAGCCAGGAATTCGCCAAAATAGTAGTGGTTTAGCAGGAGTGCCAGTTTCTCCTGCTATTTTTATGGCTCGATCGATCGTTTCATATCGTTTCCGGTTGTATCACTATTGTTCAAATGTCCAAACAGTCCGATCGAAAGCATAATTTTAGTCAACAGCCAACAGCCAGCACTCAAGAATCAGGTCTGAGTGCAACCGGAATTGATATGAATTCTTGATTTTCTTCAGTCTCCCTCTGCTGGGACGAGGGGCAAGTATATACGAGGTTGTAACCGCCGAATCTTCTGGCGTGTAGCTATACAACCAGAAATTATCCGATTGATATAGCCGGTAGCCACGGAATATCTGTAACACCTGGGTCGTAGCCAAGTTGTTTGAGTAGTGTGGTAATTTGCCCTCTATGGTGAGTTTGATGATTGAACATATGTGTCACCAAAACCCAAGTCGGTAGCACGCGGCATTTACCATCTACATTGCTTGTGTACTCAAACGGCTGACTCAACCAGTCAGAATTAAGGTGTCTAGACCATTCTATAATTTGCCGATCCATTGTCTCCCGTTCCGCTCTCAAAGCCTCAAATTCAGCATACAGGTCTTGACCGATAACGATACCCGAAAATGGGTGAAGAGTGAAACGCCCCATCCATGCTTTGTCACCATAGAGTAAGTGATTCAAAGTGCCATGAATCGACTTGAAAAAAGCACCCATATCCTGTTTGCGCTGTTCATCAGGAATAGCCGAGCAAACCGAATATAGATTTTGATTCATCCAGCAATTGTACTCAGCCATTAGCTGGTAGTAGCTACCCTCGTACATACTCAAAACCTAATCACAGAGTTTGAACAACTTACATTATACAAATAGGTCTTTCACAATACTCCTGACTCTAATTGGTTTAGATAAATAAATTCAGGAGCTTTAACTCCCGCTTCTTGTCTAATTTTAACCAGTGCAGGCGACTCAAAAAACGCCCTTGCATCTGTTGTTGATGTCCACGCGGAGAAATGAACGATTTTGTTGGGTTCATTGTCATAGTTCAAGACCTGATAGGAGCGTTCTCCAGCTTCTTTTCGGATGCTTTCAGCACGATCGAATACCTGTTTCCAAGCTTCATAGTTTTCTACTTCATGAATGATTAAGACATACTGCATAGCAATCAGATTCTCTGATAATTTCAAAACTAACTTCAATGGTTCGGTTTACTCCTCTTCTTCCTCAGCATTTTTCTCTTTAAATCCCAACCACAAAAGTATTACATCTTCTACTTCGAGCATTTTCTCGCATATCATACTTCCCAATTTGCGTAGAAGCTTTGCATGAGGAATTGTAATCATATTTTGTACGTCAAATACTCCTTCTCGGAGGAACTTATTTTTGACTTTCACCTCAAATCTTGAACCGCGTAAACTTGTTGTATGTGGCACTAGAGTCGCTAATGCCCGGTCTTGATTTAGAGCAGGAATACTCACGACCAAACATGGTCTGACTTTCGCAGTATAACCTAGATCGACTAACCAGATTTCACCACGCTCTGGACTATTTATATACGGATTCTTCCTCATCTAGCTCTAGAAAAAGTCCCTCAGCATTTAGAACTAAATCGTCATCAGATAGGGGCGGAAAGTCTAAATAAACAGTCCGTTTCAAAATTTCCAATACCAAATCTAACCGCTCTGAGTCTGTTAATCGCTCAAAGGTATTCAAAAGTTCTTCTACTAAAATAGTCATAGCTTTTTCCCTAGACTTGCTTATAGCATAGCACAGGTTTTAAGTAGACCAACCTAAAAAGACATAACACCCAGCTCCCCGCAGCACTTTAAGCCTGCGGGGTTATAACCTCGATCGCGCTTTCCACTAAAGTAGTAAACAGTGCCCGATCTAAGTTTTGCCTAAATATCGTGTCTATATTTTCTGAAATTCCGACTGTGTGGCTGCAAATTTCCCTCGTGGGAGTCTGGCTGGGTGTAGTTTTATTGGTAGCTGAGGGGTTAAATCGCTTTACTTCTGTCGATGCTGAGGTATCGCGGAAGATTGTTCACATCGGTACTGGGAACGTGATTTTGCTGGCTTGGTGGCTGGAAATACCCGGTTGGGTGGGGATTTCGGCGGGGGTTTTAGCAGGTGCGATCGCCCTAATTTCTTACCAAGTTCCGATTTTGCCCAGTCTTAACAGTATCAACCGGAAGAGTTGGGGGACTTTTTTCTATGCTGTTAGTATCAGCGTTCTTGTAGCTTGGTTTTGGCCGCTGCAACATCAGGAATACGCTGCTTTGGGCATTTTAGTGATGACTTGGGGCGACGGATTGGCTGCTGTCATCGGCCAGAAATACGGCAAACATATTTATCGAGTTGGGGGAATGCAGAAGAGTTGGGAAGGTTCTGCAACTATGTATTTGGTGAGTTTTGCTGTTAGCAGTTTGATTTTGCTGGCGGTTCAAGGCAATATTTGGCAAACTTGGGCTGTGTCTGCTGTTGTAGCTTTAGTTGCTGCTACTTTGGAGTCGGTTTCCAAGCTGGGAATTGACAATCTGACTGTGCCGATCGGCAGTGGGGCGATCGCCTTTTTCCTAAATCAATTTTTGATGATTGGTAATGTGTAATCTGAACTTCCCGCCACGGGCGGCGTTGCTGGATACAGGTATGAATTCAAGATTTCGCAATTGCTATAAGCCAAGTATGGTGAGTTTTGTAACTTCAAGCGAAAAAGTAATTCATACCGTGAATCAGCAACACCAATTACCAATTGTCTAAGTTCCGTTAAAGCAGCCGACGTGCTTGTAAAATTTGTTGTTGCCATTGCTCGAAAGCGGGGATTTTTGAGCGATCGTCTGTGGGAAACATCGCCCTTATTTGCTCGATTAGCTCGATCGCCAGCGGTACACCAAGCTGCAATTGTTCCAACACATCCCGCTGAGCAAAAACGGTTTCCGGTGTTCCTTCTAAAATCAATTTTCCTCGATCCATTACAAACACCCAATCAGCCCAGCGGTAGATGAAATCGAGGTCGTGACTTGCTAAAAGAATAGTGGTTCCAGCGCTGTGAATTTGTTGGAGTAAACCGATCAGTTGTCGGGTGTGACGCGGATCGAGATAGGCGGTAGGTTCATCTAGCAGCAGCAGTTTGGGCTTGAGAACCATGATATCGGCGATGGAAACCCGCTTTTTCTGGCCCAAACTGAGATTGTGAATTGGTTCGCGGGCGAGTTCGCTTAGATCGAATTGCTTGATCGCCTGCTGCACCTGTTGAGCAATTTCGGATTCTCTCAAGCCTAAATTGTACAATCCGTAGGAAATATCTTCTTCTACCGTCGAAGCTACTAATTGATGTTCGGGATTTTGAAACACGAGTCCGATTTGTTGGCGCAGTTGCATCAAAGATTTGCGATCGTAGCGGAATGGTTCACCTTGCCAGCTAATGATTCCCTGTTGCGGTTGATATAAGCCATTTGCTAACAGAAAAAAGGTAGTTTTGCCACAGCCATTTTGACCGATTAGCCCGCACCGTTTCCCTGCGGGGACTTTGAGATTTAAACCCTGAATTGCCACTCGCGAACCGCAGGGATAGGAGTAGGAAGTGCCAGCGAATTCTAGAATCCATTCAGACATATTCGTTATTTTTTATTTTTTATAACCTTGTTCCCAGGCTCTGCCTGGGAATAAATACCCGGAGGCTATGCCTCCAATTACCGATTACCGATGAATGATTACCAATTACCGATTACCGATTTTCATTGTATAGCAATCCTTGCAGGACTCGTAAACTTTTTACCCCACCCCAACCCTCCCCTTATCAAGGGGAGGGAGTAAGAAATTCACAAATGATTCGTCAACTTTTTACCCCACCCCAACCCTCCCCTTATCAAGGGGAGGGAGTAAGAAATTCATAAATGATTCGTCAACTTTTTACCCCACCCCAACCCTCCCCTTATCAAGGGGAGGGAGTAAGAAATTCATAAAGGATTCGTCAACTTTTTACCCCACCCCAACCCTCCCCTTATCAAGGGGAGGGAGTAAGAAATTCACAAATGATTTAGAATTGCTAAATTTGTGTCAGCCTCGATCAGATTTTGACAATTGCCAAAGTTGCATTTCATAACAGAGATGTTGCTCAAAAAGTTGACTTGCCTCCAATCCTTCAACCACCAGCTTCTTGAACCAGCGACGAAATATCCAGCGCAGGAATTTGTGGACGGGGGGAACAGTGATTGCAATTAAATCTGCAACATAGAGCATTGTATTTAGTCCATATCGGCGGAAAGTATCGACATACAAATCGATTGTCGGCAAAATATGGGCGGAAATATCCTCACTTTTTACTAAAGTGAATCCAGCCTGGTTTAATGCTGCATGAAGTTCCGTAACAACATGACAATTAGAGAACATTCCCTCTTGATAATTAGCATCAGATCGCAGCATATCAGCCAACAAAACGTAACCGCCGGGATTGAGGATTTTGGCGGCACCGTTAGCAATATCAACAGCCGACATATACTGGCTACTTTCGCTAAAGAGAATAAGATCGTAGAAATGGGTTGCTTTGAAGTCTTCAAACCTCGTGAGGTGGAAGATTGCCCGATCGCCCGTACACTTAAGAAAGCGCTGTTGTTGGAAAGGATCGGGTGCGAGCCCTTCGACTGCAAAACCTCGATCGAGCAAATAAGCCGCATTTCCGCCAATCCCGCAGCCCACATCGAGTATCGTATGAGTGCCTTTGGGGATTGCATCTAACAGTTTTACAGTATAAGCTTGCTGAGCGACGCGCAATCGTGCGATCGTGAGTTCGTCAGCGGGCACAGGTAGGGTTTCCCAATAGCCGTAGTGAAGGTAGGGCGAATCTGTCAAGCCCAAATAGTAATTAAGCGCTGCATTTTGGTAGCGAGTTACTTTAGAAATTTCGATAGATTTTGGCTGCGACATTGGGAAAATTTAGTAAGTTTTAGGATTTAGGGCTGAGTTGAAATTCTTCCCAGCGCTTGCATACCTGTTCATAGCACTCAACCGGAGAAATTGCCAACTTTTGCAACAAATTGATATCAATGTGACCGTGGGCGATCGACAAAAATATAATTGCTTCCTTGGGTTCGTAGCTATCAATGATTTGGAGCAGATTTGAAACAGTATTTTGCTCGATTTCTAGTTGTTGCAAATAAACGGTTGCCTCCAAATCGGAAATAAATTCCAGATCGTACTTGATAGTATCTACGCTCCAATTCACAGAACCGTTAATGGGAGTATTGATTTTGCAAGCAACCAAGCCTCGTCCTTGATGCAAAAAGCCATTCCAAGCAGTATGTCCGATCGACAAAATATTCTGATGAATAAACAAGTTTTGCCAGTAGCCAAAACTACCCTGCCAAACACTATCTTCGATTCGCATTTTTTTAGTTTCCCGCTGCCTAAAATTTCGTTATTGTCGATCGGGAAACGGAGCACAACAGCAGATTATTTGTAAAAATATTGAACTCACCATCATCCATACCTCGCAGATGAAAAACATGATTGTAAACAAATCGGCGGGCATCCTGACTCAGAGATGCAATGATCTCATTACAGTTGCGGGACAGCGCCGGATTCGCACCGAACTTTCCCCCTTACGTCTGATGTGTGTTTTTCATCAGAGCTGATCGATATACGGGAATATTACCACTATTTGGAACATTTGACAAAAAACCGTCCGCCTATTCACCAAACTCCATATTTTCATACAAATCGGCCAGCGAAATTTCCACAGCAACAGATGTTAAACTGAGCCGATCGCCCATACAGCTATATTCCGAAAAAATCCACTTATTCGCATCACTTTTAGAATATTGCTCGACCTGTAGCCGATATTGGTCGATTAATAAATACTCCTGAAAACTAGGAATACTGCGATAAGCAGCAAACTTTTCATCGCGGTCATAAGCTTTGGTACCTTTAGACAGCACCTCAGCAATTAGCAGCGGATTGGTAATTGTATCCGTTCGTCCAGATTGCAGCTCGATCGGGCGCGCTACCACCATCACATCCGGGTAAGTATAATTATTAAGCTGCGGAACCCAAAGCCGCTGATCCGATGCAAAAATACTGTAAGGTTTACCCTTAAGACTCACCCTCAAAATAGCATTTAAGATGCTCGTAATTTCATTGTGATCCGGTGTGCCGCCAGCCATCAGAACAATCTCCCCATTGATAAATTCATGCCGATCCTGAGAATTGATTTCCAATTCTAGATATTCCTCAGCGGTGTAGGTTTTGGTTTCAACTTGCGCGATCATACACAACGCTCTCCTTTAATCTACTCATTTCAGTTTATCTTAAAAATTCTGCTAATTCAACATAAAATTAGATTTTAATCATGCTAAGAAACAGGCAAGATGCCTGTTCCACAAAGAGGGAATTTTCTGGTGGGGCGTGAGTTTGGCATCAAGAACAGGCAAGATGCCTGTTCCACAAAGATTGAATTTTCTTGGGGGGAGTAGGGGTTGGGCATCTTTCCCGCCCGTGCGATCGCACTTAACAAACTTACCGCAGCGGGACGAAGTTATAGCCAGTGCTTCCTCCTTGTTTAACTTGCACTAAACTGAAGTTCCCCCAGTAGGGGGAATGTTCAAATCTCACAAACCCTTGCACTACAAGGAACGATCGCCTTTTTA
>NZ_JAUBPB010000107.1:0-15889 GCF_036700545.1 Microcoleus sp. SVA1B4 | reverse complement strand
GCCCGTCCAAAAAGGACGGGCCCGACGCCCATCCCACAATAACAATTAAAATTGTAAGTTATTTAATTCGCGATCCTTAGCACTACCCTACAAATTTACATGAATGATTTAGGATTGCTATAGTATGTAGGGTGCGCTGAAGAACACCGAATATTTATGCAGCTTCTGGGTTTAACTGAATCATTTCCCAAGTGGTATAAGTGCCGATCGCACCCCAAATCACGTAAGGCAAAAGTAACAAAGCCGCGGTTTGAGAAATCGGCAAAACAGCCAACGTCAATACAACTCCCAAAATCTCGCCAGCCCCTCCTAAAATCGTCCCTACTTTCAGACTTTTGGCTCTGAGAGTAGCAGGAATATAAGCAACTGTGACAATTTCTAAAAGCAAGTATAAAGCCATCAGCAGCCAAGTTTTGAGACTACCGGGTTCCTGTTCCCACACGACAGCAGCGCTGCCGGCCCCGCAAGCAAAAATCACCGTCCAAATTAACGGAATAGCAGGCTCAAAAAACATCCAATCTGGTCTTTGAAGTTTGACAGCCCAGTTAATATCGCGGAGTTTAAAAAACAGAGTTCCGAAGGCGACTGAGAAAGTCACGCCCCCGATAATCATCCAAGATTCAATCATGGTTTTCAACTTTCCAATTGCTCGATCGCTCATTAAGTCGATCGTGCCAACTCCAAGCCGAACTTAGATCCGCCTATAGTAATAACTTTTGTAAAGCCCGATGCAATTATCGCTAACCGCCCGACACATTCTTAGCAAACTCATCGCGTCCAGACTCCAAATTAGCTGGAACGCCGTTAGGGTAATTTTGCGCGATTAAAGCTTGCAATTTTTGCACTCGGTTTTCAGGGTTGGGGTGAGAACTCAAAAACTCCGGTGGCGCTTCGCCCTTCCTAGCGGAACCGAGGATTTGCATCACCTCAACAATACCTCTAGGATCGTAACCAGCTTCAGTCATAAACCGAAAACCGAGCTGATCGCTCTCAAGTTCATCAGACCTACCGTACCGCAAACTGACAACTTGATTGACAGCTTGAGCAATTAATGCTGCCTGCTGCCCGCCCCCGCGATCGTCGCTAGTAGCCACCCCAACCGCCGTTACCAAAGCCCTGCCCAACTGCTGTTTTGCCAAGTGTTCTGCACCGTGGCGGGCGACAACGTGACCGGCTTCGTGCCCGAGTATAGCGGCCAACTGAGCCTCGGAATTTAGCCGGCGCAGCAGCCCCGCAGTAATGAAAACTTGTCCGCCCGGTAAAGCAAAAGCATTGACAGTTTGGGCGTCTCGCAGCAGGTGGAATTCAAACGGATAACCCGCTTGTTTCGCCACCGAACCGTTGATAACTCGTCCTCCTACTCGATCGAGATACTGCTGAATACTTTGGCTGGGATAAAGCCCCCCGTGCTTGGCGGCCATTTGATCTCGCGCCTGCAATCCCAAAACTATCTCTTGGCGGGGAGAAAGCTGCACCCGCTGTCTCTCTCCAGTTACCGGATTTTGTACGTCGTTTGTAAAATAGGTGATTGCCCCAAAAAATGCCATTAATAGCCCGATCGCGGCTCGAAATAAAAATTTATTCACAAGCTTTTACCTAAAAAGTTTCGCGATTAGAATACTATGGTGACAGCTCTCTCGACATCTGTCTGAAGTATCAAGAAGGGAAAGTTGTTTGAGTTTTTTGAGATAATTTGCGAACAAGGCTTTTTTTAATGAACCGCGAAGGCGCGAAGGACACGAAGGAAGAGGAGAAGGTTATAGTTATTAAATTGGTTAAACTGAGATGTTGCACCATTGTCAGCAACAGGCTTTCCGGCCTGTTCCACAAAGAATAGATTTTCTTGTGGAACAGGCCGGAAAGCCTGTTCCGAAAAGGCTAATTGAGAATGGTGCAACATATGAGTTAAATCTTTTGAATCCACTACAAAATCAGTTGCCGAACTTCCTTCGCAATATGTTCCAAGCTACTCGCCGCCGCCTCGCTATTTGGTACACTGCCGTTACTGCCGTATTATTACTTGTATTCGCCACAGGTTTCTATTTCTACGTCCGCACTACTTTGATCGATCGCATTGATGACACCCTCAATCATGTTGTCGAAGTAATAGAGCGAACCCTCGTTATCGAACCGCTAAAATTTCCTAATACCACAGATAAAACTAAATTGCAAGTTAATATTCAAGCCAGTTTTCGAGATAGCACCGATGCAGTAGAAGACGACCATATTGATTTAGAATGGTTCAGTCCTACGGGCGAATTGCTGTGGTCTACCTTATCCGAACCGCTGAATATTCCCATTCATGCTAACCGCACCGGCGAAACAGTTTGGATAATTAATAATGAGTTGCAGTCCGCTCAAAACTATTCTCTCAGACAAGTAACCCAGCGAGTACAAATCGGCAGGCAAGTTCTGGGATATTTGCGAGTCAGCCATCCTTGGTTTGAAGTGACAAAACCCATCCGCCAATTAATTCTCGATTTGATTTTGGGCGCGAGTTTAACTCTAATTTGCGTGGCGGCGATTGGCTGGCTGCTGTCGGGATTGGCAATGGCACCGGTGCGAGAGTCTTACGGGCGTCTCAAACAGTTTACCGCTGATGCTTCTCACGAACTCAGAAATCCGATCGCCACTATTCAAACTAACGTCCAAGTAGCTTTGGCGGAACCGGATATCGAACCGCAGCAACATCAACAGCTACAAGTTATCGAACGCCTCACCCGCCGTTTGGGGCGCTTGGTTGACGATTTGCTGTTTTTAGCCAGACAAGACAGCGGTATCGTGCAACAGCAGTGGATTGAAGTTCCCCTCGATGCTTTGCTGATGGAGGTAATTGAAGAACAACAGGCGATCGCCACAACCCAAAACCTCTCTCTTTCTTTGGAAATTGTCGATCTGCCCAACGCTGAGGACAACTTTACACTGTTGGGCGACTGGGATCAACTAGCCCGACTCTTTACCAATATAGTCAGCAACGCCGTGCAGTACACACCCTCTGGCGGCGAAATAGAAGTAGAATTGCAACTTGCAGCCAAAAACAAAAGAAATTCGGCGATCTTAAATCCAGCACTGCAAATAAAAGTAACAGACACCGGCATCGGAATTTCCCCAGAAGCCCTGCCACATTTATTCGATCGATTCTACCGCGCAGATCCCGCCCGAACCCACCGCAGCGCCGCCGGTTCCGGCTTAGGATTAGCAATCGCCAAAGCAATTGTCGAAAATCACCGCGGCCAAATCCGCATAGACAGCCAAGTCGATCGAGGTACAGCCGTTACCGTCACCCTTCCCGCCCACAAATCAGAAGCATCTCGCCTGTAAAACTTCCCCTCTTCCCCTCTTCCCCTCTTCCTCTGCGCCCTCTGCGCCCTCTGCGGTTTAAAAAAAATCTACCCCTCAAACCCTTATTCTTCCTACCTCGCGCCCAAACCCAGCTATTAAAACTCATTTCCGCCATAGATTAACATAAACGTTGTTGGAAAACCTCGATCGAACTTGTGAGGAGTTATTTATGTTTCACCACAATCTACCGTTAAAAAAAATCAGCTTGCTAGCAGCCACCGGCGTCGGTTTACTCGTTAGTCTCGCAACAATTTCCCACGCCGGCGGCCCCCCGCCCCAACAAGGAAAACCCGTTTCCCAACCCGCAGAGACTCCCGCAGCCACTGAAGAACCCGTCAGCGAACCAACTCCGGCTGCGAGTCCGAGCCCCAGCGGGATGCCCTCTACACCAACAGACGCGCCTGCCCGCTTCCCCATGCCCAGTGCGCGAGTTACGCCTGCCGAAGGCATGATAGTAATTAAACTGGTGAATACCACCAATGCTGTCATCAATTATCAAATCGTAGGCGTCACCCAGCCGCGCACTCTGGGCGAACAATCGGAAATTTTGCTTCAAGCCCTCCAAGTGCCCATCACCATCACTTATCAGCGCCCAGACGGCGGATTGCTGCTGGTTCGCCCCCAAGCAACCGCGATGCCGGGAATGTTGCAAGTCAGTTTCGGCGCGACAACTGAGTTGGAGGCTGATACAAAATCGCTGCAAATTCAGGAAGATGGCAAGGTAATTTTGAATTAGTTTAACTGTTGACTGTTGACGGTTGACGGTTGACTGTTGACTGTTGACTGTTACCATTCGTGTCAACTTCAGACTAAGGAATGAGAATTAAATAACTTAGAATGCGTGATGGTTCTTGTGGGATGGGCGTCCCGCCCGTCCAGAAATGGCGGGCGGGACGCCCATCCCCTACTTCCCACAAACTTGTGTAAATTATTTAATTCGCCATCCTAAAATCCATAATAAATATCGTTTATAGTTGAGTTTCGAGCCACCCTAACCCATCTCAATAAGGGGGGACAAGACTATTCTTACCTCCCCTCTAACTCCCATTAATAAAGGGGAAAGAGCATTCAAAGTCACCCTTCTTAAGGGGGATTTAGGGGGATCGAAACTTCGATACAAACGAGATATACACAGGGTTTTAGTATTATGTTGACACCGATGGGCTGTTACTAATTCCCAAATTCCAATTCCAAATTCCCAGTCAACCGTCACTCGCCGAGTAACAAAGGAGGCAACTTAGTAAAAGGTAAATCCTCGTTGATTGCATCAATTTCTTCCTGTTCTCTTTCGTTGATTTGACCGATATAAGACTTGAGAATTTGGGCAAGACGGTTGTTATAAAATCGGTGCAAACTATAATTGGGCGTAGCTGGAAAGCCACGCCGTTTTTTGTGCCGCCCGCCGGCACCGGGATCGAAGCTTTGGATGCCCCGATCGATCGCCCATTCGATCGGCGTATAGTAACAAGCATCGAAGTGCAAGCAGTCGATTTCCTGCAAACTTCCCCAATAACGGCCGTACAGTCGATCGCCCTTATACAAACAAAAAGACATACCCATCGGCTGTCTCTCATCTTCCTTGTCGTAGGCGGCTACAAATAAAACTCGATCGCGATAATTGTGGTGCAACTGTTCAAAAAATCGCTTAGTCAGATACTTGCTTCCCCACCAACCAAATTTGTCGCAAGTATTCTCATAAAAAGCATACATTTGAGAAAACATAGCTTGGGGAATTTCATCGCCTGTCAGCGTTTTTACCAACAAACCAGCTTGATCAACTGCTTTGCGTTCGCGTTTGATATTGCGGCGCTGGTTGGCATTAAATGCGCCTAAATAATTGTCAAAATTTTGATAGCCTTGATTTTGCCAAATATAGCTGTGGTGCAGCCAACTGCTGAAACCGTGGCTTTCCATGCGTTGTCGCCATTCGGGATCGACATAAAGGAAATTGCAACCGGAGATATTGTGGCGATCGCAAAAATGGTCGATCGCGCTTACCATTACTCCCGTTAACTCGTCTTCATCTTCCCCCTCGGCAATCAAAAACCGATAGCCTTCAGCCGGAGTAAACGGCGTCATTCCCATCAATTTGGGATAATATTGAACACCCAAACGTTGAGCTAAATCGGCCCACTGATTGTCGAACACAAATTCGCCGTAGCTGTGGCTTTTGACATAAAGTGGCGCGCAAGCAATCAACTGTTTGTCTCGCCACACAGTCAAGTGATGCGGTAGCCAACCGGTTTTACCTGTCGCACTGCCCGATACTTCGAGATTGTTAAGCCAATCCCATTCCAGAAATGGAGTTTTTAGTGGCATCGCCAAGGCATCCCACGACGCTTGCGGGATTTCGCCTATTTTGCTAATCCAGGCTACAGAATATTGAGGTTTTGGCTGTTTCAGCATAGGGAGATTTGAGCGTAGAGCGATCGAACTTCATTTAAGTTAATACAATCTCCCCTCCTTGTGTAATTACTCGCCACAGGCAAGATGCCTGTGCCACACAAGTGTTGTAGGGTGGGCACGAGAGCCCGCCACAGGCAAGATGCCTGTGCCACACAAGTGTTGTGGGGAGTAGGGGTTGGGCTTCTAGCCCGCCCCGAATCTATAATGCAAAAATACCTCTTGTCCCACCTGTTTAACCGCCAAAAGTTCCAATTTTGGAGCTAAATCCGCCAAAAAACCCTTTCCCTCCACAGGTGTCGGTGCATCCGCGCCGCCCAAAATTAACGGGCAAACCGTCAGCCAAAGTTCGTCTACCAAGCCCGCAGCCAGCACAGACGCTACCAGTTTTCCCCCGCCCAGAATCGCCAAGCGTTTGATACCGAAGCTTGCTAGCTGTTGAAACGCATCAATCCAATCAATCTCTCCACCTGCGGTTTTCGCATAGATAATTCGATCGAATTGAGATGTTGCACCATTCTCAATAAGCTTTTTATGAACAGGCAAGATGCCTGTTCCACTAGAAAATTCATCTCTTGTGGAACGGGCATCTCTTGTGGAACGGGCATCTGGCCCGTTATTGAGAGATGTTGCACCATTCTCAATAAGCCTTTTATGAACAGGCAAGATGCCTGTTCCACAAGAAAATTCATCTGTTGTGGAACGGGCATCTTGCCCGTTCTTGAGAGGAGACGGCAATGCCGTTTCCCTACAGTCTTGCCCCGTCAGCAGCCACCGAGGCACCGGTTGCTGGAAAAATCGCAAGTTTGGGTCAAATTGGGACGATCGCGAACACACGATTTGCACCGGTTGTGGGGGCTTCCCCTGCAATTCCCTCTGTTTGACCAATTCCGGCGAAATCACTCTCATCGTCGTCCCATAGGCCTGTAAAGTGCCATTGCCGAACAAAACGGCGTCGCTTGCTGCTACTTGCTGTTCGAGGTGGGCTTTGTCGTTGGCAGAACCGAATCTCGCGGGCGATCGTACTGCATCCGCAATTTTACCGTCGGCACTGATCGCGAGTATTACTGTTGCTAATGGTCGATCGATCTTATCTGTCATTAATTTATTAAATTTTCGCACGACATCATATTTAACTAAGTAACTTCACGGATATAAACCCTATTATTGTTCGCTATACGGACGCCATTGCCAAATATTATAATCGATATCGGCTGGCGATTTCGACATAATTAAGTTTCTCTATACTCACCTGCTTAGCCACTAGAGTTATAATACTTAAAATTACCAATTTCCGTCAAATTATATAAAACATAAAAATGGATTATTTAACCTGGAATAATTCAATCGCAGCTCATTTCTTTAAACCGGAAATGGCGGACAGTACCGTTCACCTGTATGTCACAGAGAAACTAATAACGGATATTGGTCAAGAAAGGGGTGTTGATTTGTCAGATTTTATTGCAGCTATCAAAACGGGGCCTCCTGGGGTGACAAGGCAGGGTTTGTGCGTGAAAGCCTTACAAAGCCGGGATAATTGGCAGCAGCGAGAATTAGACTATCCGCCTTATATCGCTTATTTAGCGCTCTTTGTCTTAGCAGCCGGTATTGAAGGAAGTTTTGCCGCCCATTCTTACTATCCGCGCTTGCGAACATTACTAGGCGAAGAACCTACCACAGGGCAGTATCCTTCATTTAACCGGATGTCTGAACTCTGGGAAGATTTAGAAAAATGGTCTAATCAAGATAAATCTGGCGAATTGGGTATCTTCAACAGCACCAGCATTGGCAAGAGAAATCACATTGGACTGCCGATCGCCCAAACCCTCTTGACTGAAAAAGAGCGCCGCGCACTCCCTGCTATTTTTGCCGCTGCTGATTTAGATCCTATTTCATATCCCGCTGAAGGGGCGATCGCACTTTTGTTAGCAAAACACGGGTGCAAACAACTCCGAAAACGGACGCTAGACTTGTTAAAAGAAACCAGAGACAGCGACGAACTTCGCCAAGCATTGCTCGAATGGATTATTGATGAATTGCACGATTGGGATGGAACTGCTGAACTTTCAGATAAAAAGCAGGTTTACGGACTGTTGAGATTGTGCTGCAAACTCGATTCAATTGCCAAACGCGCTACCCTAATCTTGCGTTGCAGTACCAAACACGAATTTCCTGAAGACGATTTGTTGTTATTTTTAGAAGATAATTCTAGCTCGTTTTCTTGTTACGAAGATAGTGGGGGTTGGTCTTCACCTCTGATATCTGAGTCAGATGGAAAACCGCTGGTTGCCTCTGAATTTGATTGGTTGAAAGGTTTGCAAGTGCGATCGTCTGACTCTAAATGGTGTTTTAAGCTGCCAGCATCGCCCATTCGAGTATTCGTTAATGGAGACACTCAGGGATTGCCTGGTATTGTGGAAGTGCGACAGTTGCCAACTCAACAGCCATTTTATTTAGCTGCACACGAACAGTGTTTAGAATTGCTGACAATATGGGGAGAATTGAGCTGTCAAGGCTTTGAAAAGTTGCAAATAATAGATGGTTTGCCCAGTCGGTGGCACTTGTTCAAAGCGCAGGCTGCTTGCAGTGACGAGCTGATTAAACAAGAATACCCAATCTTAGCTTTCCCGACTAATGTACGGCTAGAGTTGGCTGGAGGAATCCGCCTGGAAAGAGGCAATAAATTCTTTAAGTTTGCCCCGCCCAAATTATTTTTACAAGGTGGTAGCGAATCAATAAAAGTATATTGCAATAATCAGCTATTAGATAGCAGAAACTCAGCAGGTATTTATGAACTGCCAGCCGATACTCCAGCGGAAACGAAGTTGCTAATTGAAGCACGCAGTGGGGAGGATATTATCAGGCGCTGTTCTCTGTTATTGGTAGAAAACTATTCTTTGCCATCCCAAAGCAACGCGCAACAGTTCGATCGCTTCGGGAAGCTCCAGACCGGGGAAAATGGGAGTACGGGCGTTTCTGGTGCATGGGTGTGGGGCGTTGATTTCCCCGACTTTAACTTCAACACTTTTTTACCAATACAAGGAGAGCAGCGGATTTTATATGTAGGTAAAGAACCAGGGCAAATAGCAATCTGCCCAGCGGAATCACTACCTACAGATTGGGAGCCTGTTTGGGCGATTTCCAAAGGTCGCCATCGCGGTCAAGCAATGTTTTGCGGCACCAATTTGGCAGAGTCACAACCGTTGATGTCAAAGTGCAAAAACCGAAAGAAAATGCGGGAATGGAAAGAAATACTGTGGCACGATCGCAGGAAAATTTCCCCGCCCGATCGATCCAACTTGAAAGCATTGTGGAAACAATTTCAAAAGGAGGCAGAGCGTGTCTGAAACTAGCGAAAAACTGCTCTACGTTATTTCTGCAAAAAAGGAACTTGCTTGGCTATCTTTCAAGGAAACCTTTGATTATTTATATAATCTTGAGACGGGTGTGAGGGAGGAAAACACGGACAAAGACGGAATTAAGAATAAAAGATTTCAAGTAATTCGCGCCCTCGATTCTCTGGGTCACTGTGACTTTAATTTTAACGATGATAGCAGCAAGAGTAAGGTTTATGCTGCTCCTCCAGTTCTGGTGCGATTGCCTTGTGCCGGCTTTCCTCAAGCCATTTTAGCAGGAGCGCGATCGCCTGCTACGATCGCACAATTATCAGAGGCTTGTCAGTCGGTGGGACATCACATTAACCTGGAAGTCACAGAACAATCCAATGAATTAGGGTTGATACCGAAGCGAGTCGCCGTGCAAGCGGAGGATGTAGGAGAATTGAGGGCGATCGGCAATTTGCTTAAAATACCTTTTATTGAAACGCCTTCAGCCTGGTCTTTGCTGCATTTTGCCGCCAGTATTGACGATTACTTAGCTACCCTCGAATGGTCTAAAGAACCAGAACTAAACTGGCAAAGCAAAACCTTTGACCCGATTTCTTTACAATTTCAATCCATAAAAGAAACCGATTGCCCCATTCGCCTTAGCCAATACAGTCACCCATCACGAAACACCAAAGTTTACTATCTTTGGCAAGACGAAAAGTGTGCGGAAATAGACCGAGATTGGGGAAGGTATGCTGTTCTCAAAGCACTGCGGCGGAATGTTCTTATCTACGACAAATGCAGATTCACTATGGCAGTACCAGCCAGCGCTAACCTGCCGCGACTTTTAGAAAGAGCCTTAACTCTTTGTTCTGGTTATGCAGCAAAATATGAAAAAAAATCGCCGCGCGATCGCCCGCAAATTCAGGGATTCAATTTATTCTCCGCTATTCCCCCTCAAATAGCAGAAATGACCGCAGCTAAATTAGGGCAGACACTGTTGCAGCAATCTTTAGATATAACATAGTGAGGTAACTTATGCACGATCCAATTAACGCATTTAACACCATTCGCGACAACTTTCTACTTTATGTAAAAACCGCTTTCGGAACTCAATTTCCCGAAATTGAACGAGAACGGGAAAGACTGCTGCGCCAACCCGGTGCATTCCATCAAGAACCCTGGATAGAACCGATGCCAAGCTATCAAAAATCAGGTAAAACCATCCAGGATTTAGATATTTCAAATGTACCGGGATTAGATGAAACTGCCCTTCAAGACTTTAAACAACTTGCTGAGTGCGAACTTGTCGGCAATTACGAACTCTACGAGCACCAAATCGAAATGCTGCGTCAAGCATTAGCAGGTAACAATGCTGTAGTAACGGCTGGTACTGGCTCAGGTAAAACCGAATCTTTTCTGTTACCTTTGTTTGCTTACCTCGCGCAAGAATCAAGAAATTGGCAGCAGCCCAAAGCCGAACCAGAACACCTTAACGATTGGTGGAAAAATGAAGAATGGCAGAACAAATGCAATCCGTTAGTAAATAAAAAACGCAGCTTTAAGAAATCTTATCGGGTTCCTCAGAGAAGTCACGAACAGCGGGATGCAGCAGTTCGCGCCTTGATTTTATATCCCATGAATGCTTTAGTTGAAGACCAGCTTACCAGGCTGCGCCGCGCTTTAGATTCTCAAGCAGCGCGAGATTGGTTTCAAGATAATAGAAAAGGCAATCGAGTCTATTTTGGCAGGTACAACGGCGTTACTCCCGTACCGGGGCATGAATACAAAGAAAATCGTAAACCTAATGGAAAAAAAATAGAAGAACTTCTGGAAGCAATGCAGCAGATGCAGTTATCAGCCGATCGCGCTAGCGAACACGCCGATCGCACTGGCGATCGAGATGTGAGGTTCTTTTTCCCGCGCTTAGATGGGGCAGAAATGCGCTGCCGCTGGGATATGAAAGATGCCCCGCCAGATATCTTAATCACCAACTATTCTATGCTCAGTATCATGCTGATGCGCGATCTCGAACGAGATATTTTTGAGAAAACAAAGGAATGGTTAAACAAAGATGGCAGCGTCTTTCATTTAATTGTTGACGAATTGCACTTATATCGCGGTACTTCTGGGACAGAAGTTGCTTATTTGCTGCGACTTTTGCTGCAACGTTTGGGGCTGCATCCCGGTCATCCAAAATTGCGAATTCTTGCTTCTAGTGCATCTTTGGAACCAGACGATCCAAAAAGCTTAGAATTTTTGAATCAATTCTTTGGTTCTCAATGGAATTCCCAACAGATTATACCGGGTCATTTAGAACAAATTCCCCCAATTGAAGGTCAAGAGTTTCTGGAGAGCGAACCGTTTATCGCTTTGGCTGCAGCACCAGAAATCAACAATGCAGAAACGTTGCAGTCAACGGCTGCATACAGTGCTTGCCGTCAAATTGTGGAATCTGAAACCGCGCAAGTTGGTGCTAGAATGGTCAATGCTTGTAAAGTTGACGGCAAAATTCGCGCCGTAGCGATCGCTAATTTTGCTAAACAGATTTTCGGCAATGACTTACCCGATGAAAACCTCGAACTCGCAGTAACAGGACTTCTAGCGACTCGCGGTTTATCGAACCAAAAATCTTTGCCATCTTTCCGGCTGCACTGGTTTTTCAGGAATATTGAGGGGCTGTGGGCTTGCACTAAACCGAATCACGGGTGCGAAGAAAATGAAATTAGTAAAAATCGATTAGTTGGCAAACTATTTGTCGAAAATCCTCCCATACTTTACGACGAATACCGAGTTTTAGAACTGCTTTATTGCGAACAGTGCAGAACTGTATTTCTTGGGGGAAACAGGCTGACAAGACAGGATAATGACGGAGACGGATGGGAGCTTTTGCCGACAGAACCAGATATTGAAGGGATACCCGACCGCAAGACAGCCATAGCTTTGGATCGCCGCAAGTATTCTGAATTTGCCGTGTTTTGGCCTTTTAGAAATATTAATGAAGATGTTTGCAAAGGTTGGAAGCAGCCATCGAGACAAGGTGAAGGCGGCGAGAAAGCCTCCTGGGATAAAGCATCGTTAGATACCCGCAGCGGTCGTGTTATTCTAGGAGATCCAGATTCCCCGGACGAACAGTGGGTGAAAGGCTATCTGTTTCACTTGCGATCGCTCTCTGTAGAGAAGCAAGAATTTATTGGAGCATTACCCTCCATTTGTCCCTGCTGTGCTGCTAACTACAGCCATCCTAAGAAAAAAAATAAATCGCCTGTTCGTTGGTTCCGCACAGGTTTTTCTAAAGTGAGTCAATTACTTTCCAAAGAACTGTTTTATCAGTTACCGGAAGATGCAAAATCCCGCAAATTAGTTGTGTTTTCTGACAGCCGCGAAGATGCCGCTTCAATATCCAACGGCATTGAGCGATCGCACTACGACGACTTGGTACGAGAAGCACTTTTTGATGAACTCGGACAGTTGGCTGTAGGCGAATTACGTTTATTAGAAGATATTCAACAATATGGTCAGCCTACTCGTCCTGAAGCCCAGTTATTTGCTCAACGCAACCCCAATATTGTCAGCGAGTTACAGGAAAAGCTTGAATCAGCTAACTTGACCTGGCAACCAGAACTTTCTTCTGTAGCAGTAAAAATTTTGCAGAAAGATCGAGATAATGCTCAGAAGCTACTCAACGAAATTCAGCAAAGAGGCAATACCCGCACAGTTCCTCTCAGAGCACTATTTGAAGGCATTGAGAATTCCCAAGATCCGGGACTCCTGATCCAGCGATTAGTAAACTTAGGCGTTAACCCTGCAGGTAACGATGTTCTTTACCAAGAATTTTCCTATGATGGAAAGTACCATCATTGGACAAAAATATTTGACTTTGCAACCGCCGGGTGGAAACTAGACTTGCCTCCTGAAGCAGAAACAAGGCGAGACAGCACACTTCGAGAAAAAGTTAAATCCGAGGTGTGTGACACTCTTTTCAGTCGCCTATACTTTGGGATTGAAGCATCTGGATTGGGTTATATTCGCCTGAATTTACTCCAAAATCAATTAGAACAGCTAGCCATTCAATGCGGAGTTTCAAGCTCAGTATTTGAGAGTATTTGCGATGGCGTATTGCGAATTTTAGGTGAATTTTACAGATATCCAAGAAAACCTCAAGATTATCCGCTGGATGACTGGAAAGACTGGGGTGATGCGCGCTCCAACTTGCGGAATTATATTAAAGAGTGTGCAAAAGCTTGCGGAATTTCAGAACAGGAATTGAAGCCTGCATTGAAATCTGCTATTTGCGAATACGGTCAACACCACCACTTTAAACTTAATCCCCGGCATTTATCTGTACGAGTTGCTGTGTCCGATGACCCCGTGTGGCAGTGCGAGTCTTGCCAGCGCCATCACCTGCACCGCGCCGGAGGTGTTTGTACTAATTGTTTGGCACATTTACCAGCGAAACCTAATAGAAAATGCGGGGATTTGTACGATCGCAATTATTTCGCCACCCAAGCTGTAAATAAGCGTCAACCGTTGCGGTTGCACTGCGAAGAGTTGACTGGCCAAACTGACGATCAGGCCGAAAGGCAACGGCATTTCCGCAACATCATCGTGAATTTTGGCGAACAAGACAGAGATTTTATCCCAGTAGTAGATACGATCGATATCTTGAGCGTCACAACCACAATGGAGGTGGGGATTGATATTGGCAGTTTAATGGCTGTGGTGATGGCAAATATGCCGCCGATGCGCTTTAATTACCAGCAGCGTGCGGGTCGCGGGGGTCGCCGGGGTCAGGCTTTCGCTATTGTACTTACTCTCTGTCGCGGTCGATCGCACGATGAATTTTATTACCGGCATCCTGAAAAAATTACGGGCGATCCGCCGCCGGTTCCTTTTCTTGCTATGTCACAGGTTGAGATGGCCCAGCGCCTCCTCACCAAAGAATGTTTGAGACTAGCATTTATTGCTGCTGGTGTCAACTGCTGGGAGGTGGAAAAAAAGCCGGACAGTCACGGTGAATTTGGCACAGTTCAAAATTGGAAGGAAACGGAAGAACGGCGCGAACAAGTTCGGCGCTGGTTGGGAACTTCTTGTGAAGTAACTGAGGTAATAAATTCTCTGCTAGTCGGCGTTGAAGGTATCGATCGCGATAACTTAGAAAACTATGCACGTCAGCAGTTGTTTGATAAAATTAATGAGTGCGCCAATAACTTAGAATTGACTGGTGATGGATTGGCAGAACGCCTCGCTGAGGGCGGGATTTTGCCGATGTACGGGATGCCTTCAAGAGTGCGCGATTTGTACCATCACGAACCGTCTAGAAAACAGAAAGTTTCTACTATCGATCGAGATTTAGATTTAGCAGTCGCGGAATTTGCACCAGGTTCCGAAAAAACTAAAGACAAGCGAATTTATACCGCGATCGGGTTTACAGCACCGTTAATTTCAGACGGTAAACACGGGTTAGTTCCTGCGGGCGAACCTGTGAGCGATCGCAAATGGATGTTGAGGTGTCAGCGCTGCCAACATACGGCAACCTCTAATACAATATTTGAAGATACAATCTGTCCGAAATGCGCGGCAACTGAGGAACAGGGATTTCGAGTTTTTCAGTGGGCTGTCCCTTTAGCTTTCCGTACCAGCATCAATCCAGGAGCTGACGCTAAAGAGGAATACGATGCGTTAATTACAGGTGCAGGCAGCGTCGCCGAGGCCCAACCTCAAGATTTTAACTTAGTAAATAACACGAATACTCAGATAGCTTTCTCTAAGTCCGGCCGCGTTTTCCGCGTCAATGACAATCGAGGACAGCTATTTAAGGGAGCAATAGGAACTGCCACATTTGGACGCGGTGACGAACTATTACCCGATCAGTGGATTGATGAGCGATTCCAGAATAAGCCTGACGGGGTGAGGTTTAAACCCCAGGGCGAGTCAGAGGCGATCGCTATAATTGCCCCAAAAACTACTGGCGTACTGCGAATTAAGCCCGTTACTGTACCTGATGGATTGTGCCTCGATCCTATTGCACCCGGTTCTGCTGTCAAAGCTGCTTTCTACTCAGCCGCTTTCACGGTTCGTGCTGTAGCAGCACAGGAGTTAGACATCGATCCGGAAGAATTAGACATCAGCGGTTTGCGACAGGTTGAATTAAAGGATAAAAAAGTAGGAGAAATTGTAATTAGCGATCGGCTTGCTAACGGTTCTGGCTTCACCGACTGGTTAGCCCATCGCTGGGAAGATATCCTTACAGACAAAATTCTGAATTCTCAAAATAGCTTTGCTGAGGCAATTATGTCACCCGATCACCGCCAAAAATGCGACTCTTCTTGTTACGATTGCTTGCAGCAGTACCGCAATATGAACTATCACGGTTTGCTGGATTGGCGTTTGGGGCTTTCCTTGCTGAGGGCATTGGCTAGCAGCAATTTTCAATGCGGGCTCGATGGGGATTTTTCTACTCCTGACTTAGAAAATTGGCTGCTGAATGCAACTGCTTTGCGCGATATATTTTGTGCTTCGTTTAGTTGTTCCCGGAAACAGTTCGGCGCTTTACCGGGTTTTGTAGTGGGCGATAAAAGCGTGATTATCGTTCATCCTTTGTGGAACAAAGAGAACCCTCAAGGCTTATTGCATGAAGCGATTGCTACAGTAGAAGCGCCCGATCTACTTCGATACCTAGATACCTTCAATCTCCTGCGCCGTCCGAGTTGGTGCTATCAATCGCTAGATGATTAGATGCAGTGCGACTCGTTCGTGGTTAATACATAACCCACGATGAGAACGAAAGGCTCAAACCTTGAAATTCTCATAACTGT
>NZ_JAUBPB010000106.1:0-15939 GCF_036700545.1 Microcoleus sp. SVA1B4 | reverse complement strand
ATGTGTCCTATTTTATGACACTTTGTGTACTCTGCTTATTTTTTTTTCTGTGCTACCGCTACTTATTGAGCGGATACCAATTTTCATTCCTTAGTTTACGAGCTGCGCTTGAAAGATGCTGTCAAATGTTTAAAAAATTTCCCTCACCATTATACCTTAATTAAGATGCGATTCCCCTGTAATATCTCGGAATATTTTTTTATTCTTTATCTTCTGGGAGCCTTCAAATTGGCCAAATATTCTAAAAAACTGGCATTTAATATATTCACCGAAGCCAATGAATCTGTTTGTTTTGGTTGGTGATTTAAAGTTTGAGTAAAACCTTTTGCCATTGATAGCACCCATAAACTTACAATAACTACATTGAAATTTATTCGGATTTAACTGTAGCATATTTGGGGTTCCAATTAAGATGCGTTTACCCTGGAGCGTAAAGCCAGGATTAGGCAGCAGTTAAATCGGTCTACCTATCCTACTTTACTTTTGTGACATTTTGGTAATTTGTCACCAATGGGAAGACCCTGGTAATGAAGATTTGGAGGCAGAGCCTCCAAATTGTTTTCTCCTTTTAATAGAGGATGTGCCTCCTCCAAAAGTCTGCCCAGGCAGAGCCTGGGAAAGATTGAAATAGTCATTGGTCAGGCGTTAATTGTTACTAACTAATAACTAATAACTAATTAGCACTTTTTTACAGCTTCTGGAACACTGCGAACATCGGCAGATACATCGACAGCAAAATTGAACCTACGATACCACCGACGACCACAATCATCAGAGGTTCTAGCATACTGGTAAGTCCTTTTACTGCTTCTTCCACTTCCGTTTCGTAGAAAGCGCCAACTTTCATCAGCATCTTGTCAAGTTCCCCTGTTTCCTCGCCAATTGCCATCATTTGTATGGCCAAAGACGGAAAAACAGCTTGTTCTTGCAAAGCAATACTGATCATGCCGCCGCCTTGAATTTCCTGTCTCGCATATTCGATCGCATTAGATATCGCCTGATTCCCCGCCACATCTCGCACAATTTCCAAAGAATTGAGAATCGGCACGCCCGATCGCGTCAGCGACCCAAATATCACGCAAAACCTAGCCACCGCAGATTTTTCGATCAAATCGCCAAACACCGGCAATTTCATCGCAATTCTATCAATTTGTAGGCGACCTATGGGAGTTTTGTAGTACATATCGAAGGCAATTTTTAGCGCTATAATTACCCCAATAACTGTCACCTGTTGAATCGGAGGCCAAGCGGTACAAAATGAACTAATTGCCAACATCATCACCGTAAAAGCCGGCAAATCTGCACCAATATCCTTAAAGATTTTAGCGAAAGTTGGTAGCAAGAATATGGTCATTGCGAAAAAAATCACGATCGCGATGGAAAGCACCGTCTTCGGATAAGACATAGCCGAATTAATTTCGGATTCCGTCTTGTGATTTTTTTCCATCATCACCGCCAGACGGTCTAGGGTTTCATCTAGCACCCCCCCGACTTCTCCCGCCGCCACCATACTGATAAACAGTTGGTCAAACACATCAGGAAACTTAGCCATCGCCTCTGCCAAGTTTATCCCCTCCTGCACGTCAGCATTCATGCTCCTGAGCGCTCGCTTCAGCTTAGCATTAGAACACTGCTCGTGCAGCACAGAAAGGCATCTCACGATCGCCACCCCTGCATTAAACATAGCCGCAAACTGACGAGCAAAAATAGCCATATCCTTAACAGTAAGGCTGGTAAGGTTATATTCAATTTGCTCCTGAATCTTACTGAAATCAAAGCCACCTTTCGGTTTTTGGCGGATAACGTTGGTAGCCACAGCTCACCTCTGAAAATTTATTAAAAGTTATGACTCATCAGTCATCAGTCATTAATTCAGCCTGCGAACTCCTGACTAATGACTGCTGACGGAATTAATGAGCTTTTACCGGGGCGCTACCCACAGGTGCCGGGCCGATCAAGCGTTCGAGTTCGTCAGCCTTAGAAGCCTTGGCCATTGCCGATTCCCAAGTGACTTTACCGCTCTTGTAAAGTTCAGCGAGGGCCATTTCCATCGTCCTCATACCCAATTTTGCCCCCATTTGGATTTGAGAGTAAATCATCGGAGTTTTTCCCTCCCGGATCAAGTTAGCCATAGCTGGAGTATTTACCATGATTTCCATAGCGCAGCAGCGGCCGCCCCCAACTTTTATTACCAAATTTTGGCTGCAAATTCCCACCAAAGAGTTAGACACCTGGGCGCGAACTTGGGGTTGTTGAATGGGCGGGAACACGTCCAAAATCCGATCGATCGTTGCAGCCGCCGAATTAGTGTGCAGCGTTCCCATCACCATGTGACCCGTTTCTGCAGCCGAAATTGCCAGACCGATCGTTTCCAAATCCCGCATTTCCCCCACGAGAATTACATCAGGATCTTCGCGCAAAGCAGCTTTCAGAGCATTAGCAAAGCTCTTAGTATCTTCGCCCTTTTGGCGCTGGTGAAACAAACTCTTGACATTGGGAAACACATATTCGATCGGATCTTCAACTGTTAGAATGTGTTCCGCCCGCGTCCGGTTGACCAGATCCAACAAAGCCGCCATCGTAGTAGTTTTCCCGGAACCCGTTTGTCCCGTCACCAACAGCATACCCCTGGGTCTTTCCGTCAGATCCCGCAAAATCTGTGGCACGCCTAAAGCATCTGCGTTCGGAATCTTAGAAGCCAGAGCCCGCATGCAAGCAGCCCAAGAACCCCGTTCCCGGTACACATTTACCCGAAACCGAGCCAATCCCCGAACGCCGTAAGCGCAGTCGAGTTCCCACTCCATTTCCAACTGCTTGCGCTGCATATTGTTGAGCATTTGGAAAATTAGGATCTGCACTTCCTCAGCAGACAGAATGTCACCGTATTGAGTCTGAGGAGTTAGTTTCCCGCTGACTCGGAAGAATATAGGCGCGCCCGCTTGGATGTGTATGTCCGAACCCCCTTGCTCTACCAGGGACTCCAGTACGTCTTCAATCATCAGACCCATAGATACCTCTCCTCGATCGAATTGATATGATAGTTATTGACCAATCTAGCTCAGTTAAGAGTCAACAGTTAATAGTCAACAGTTAACTGCTGAATCAATCCAAAAAGCGCGGAGTCAAACAGTACGGACAATCCAGCATCTCCGGCTTCAATTCCGCCTGACAAGTCTTGCAGGTAAGTCCCTGCTTGCGTTTGGCTTTCATTTCAGCCTCCAGCCCAGAGTCTGTAAACGTCACCCGCTCGACTTCTTCAAAGGTAGTCGCGCCTTCCCGCACCAACTGCAAGCTGTAAGCAAGCAGCGTTTTCATCCCTTCTTCTACTGCTGCTTCCTTAATTTGCTCTGTGGGAGCTCCTTGAGTGATCAGAGTTTGAAGCCGCTCAGTATTTTTCAGGAACTCGTAAACCCCTACCCGTCCTTTGTAGCCTAGGCCGCCACACTTCCGACAAAGTTGCTCGTTGTCTGCGAGTTCCTTCCTTTCCTCCACGGGTATAGTGTTGGCTCTGTAAACAGTTAGATCAATTTCTTGAGAAGCCGACAGACCGTACTTGCCGAGTTCTGCTGCAGTAGGCTGGTAAGGAATGCAGCATTTGTCGCAAACGCGCCGCATCAGACGTTGAGCCAACACGCCCAACAGAGCGGCCGAAACCATGAACGGTTCTACGCCCATTTCGGCCAAACGCGCCACTGCCCCGGCCGCGTCGTTCGTGTGCAGCGTCGTCAGCACCAAGTGTCCCGTCAAAGCAGCTTCCAGAGCAGTTTTTGCCGTTTCCTTGTCCCGCGTTTCCCCCACCAGCATCACGTCAGGGTCTTGCCGCAAAAAAGCCCGCAGAATGTTGGAAAAAGTCAAGTCTTTTTCCCGAATTACTTGACATTGGGTAATTCCTGGCAAAGCATATTCGATCGGGTCTTCCGCCGTACTGATATTAACCCCCGGATCGTTCCGTTCCGCCAGAATCGAGTACAGAGTAGTTGACTTGCCCGAACCCGTCGGCCCCGTCACCAAAATCAGTCCGAACGGACGGCTAGCACTCTCTCGCACTAAAGCCAGAGTTTCTTCGTCGGAGATTAACAAACCCAAACCCAACTGAGTGCTGGAACTGTCCAAAATCCGCAGCACGATTTTTTCACCGTACCGGGAAGGCAAGCTGTTGACCCGGAAATCCACCGTGCGTCCCTCAAACACCCGGCGGATGCGCCCGTCTTGAGCTTGTCGGCGTTCGGCAATATCCAGGTTGGCAATAATCTTGAAACGAGCGGTAATCGATTGGACTACCTGCTTGGGAAACCGGAAATACTCTTGCAGCACTCCGTCTTTCCGCATCCGAATCCGCATGAACTCTTCTTGAGGTTCTACGTGGATGTCAGACACTTTTTCCGACAAAGCTTTAGCCAAAATGATATTGACGGCCTTAATTACGGGAGCAGCCTCTGCATCGTCCAAGGTGTTAGCGAGGTCTTCTTGGTCGGTGCTCTCCTCTACTAGGGAGAGCTCGCCAAAATCTCCCTCCCCTAAATCCATCTTTCTCTGCTTTTCGATTTCAGCTTTTTTAGCTTCCCTCTTAACTTGTTCGTCTTGATAAGCAGAAGTAATGTCCTGGTAGTCGTCCGGCGTAATCACTCGCCGCTGCAAAGCCAAGCCGTGAGGCTGTAAAATCCGCCGCAAATCTTCTATGGCGTTGAGGTTGTCGGGATCTACCATTGCCACTAAAACCGCCGCAGGCTCAGTTTCAGTCTTCGCTACGGGTAAAAACCGACCTTGGTGACAAATGTCGATCGAAATCTTCAACGCATCGAGCATAACTCCGAGTTGCTCGTTAGACATTTCGCTCATCTCCGGGTCAAATGCTTCAACGCCGTAGACTATCTTCCGTTCAAACATCTGCTGCTTCTTGTAAAGTCGCAGCAATTCTGGAGGCAACGGTTGCCCAGTAAGTGCTTCTAATACCTCCGTCAACCGCTTGCCGGAGTTCCGGCTATCAACTAGAGCTTGTTTTACTTGCTCGCCGTTGACGTAACCCGACTGAATCATCTTGGTGATAGCCGGAGTAAATTGACTCACAGAAACTAGGGATGTGGAGCGAAGCGGGGATGTGCTAGTCATAAAAAACACTCAATAGGTGGGAAACTCAGTCACAAAAAGTGCTGAGAGGAAAACCAACGTGGGGTTTTAACCCCCGTATTCTTTGCTTATGGATCAGCTATCATTTTCTGGCTCAATCCCTATCTCTCAAGTTTAAGCTCGCAGTCCCCTCTAAGCTGCGTCCACAAATTGACGAGATGTTGGAGGGATTTGCGGGTGCTTGCAATCAAATCTTGTTCGTTGAGTGCTAAGTTGCTTATTTACCTGATTAACTTGCGGGATACTCTCGTTATAGCGTCAGGGCACATCACTTGGGGGTTCCCCGTACCGGGAGAGAAAAGCGGGGCGGGGTGTGTCCCCCTCCCAGACTAATTCTATTTTCCCAAATTGTTTGCTCAAATTACAGCGCCCGTGGTGGCGCGGTTAGCTTTACTAAATTAAATATGAGCTATGTTCTGTGATGATAGCTTTTACGAAAGCCTCGATCGCCCTTTTGAAATATATTTTGATTAATTATCTGCGATCGGTCACTGCCCGATCGTCGGCTGCATGAGCCCCCTGGGCCAATTTTGAGCAACTCTAGTTTTGGGTCAGTAAATATTACTTTGATTATACCCTGGTTTCCGAACCTTTGTGATCTAAGTTTTACGGTTCAGAAATGTTGGAAAGATGCCCATTAGATATCCATATTATCTACAGATGAGTAGCGTCGCCATACCCGCTAATATCTATCATTTGAATGGCAAAAATTCCAGACTTCAAGAAACTTCGGCGTTATTGACTCTGAAAAACCACGCCCCCAATTCGCATCAAGATTAAAAACCTAGTGTCTGAGTTACACAAGCACACAGCTAACTATTTAGTTCCTCAATACAAATTTCTTTTTCTCCCCACTTGGCAAACTCAGCAAATGGTAAAAAATGGCAGCGTCAGCTTGCGACTAAAACAGCCTGATCGATGATAACTTTAAGTTTCTATCCTTTTAAGTAAACCTTGAAACATCAAGCCTCCTAATTGGGAAATATTGTAGTAGACTTAACCGCAAAATATACTTATAAAAATTGTTGTAAATGCGATCGCTTTAATTAAAAATGAGGAACCAACAAACCTTGGGTTTGCCCCATTAATGCCATAAATTATACCTCAATATTTAAACGGGGCTTTGAATATTTTATGGAAAGCTTTGAGCAATGTCTCCCGATCGGGCGAGACTTCCTCTTTTCACATTGTGCCATACACAGTAAATTCGAGTCGTATAGATTTACCGGGTTAACTGTATCTGCTAGAATTGATAGGGTTCTGTCGCGCAGCTTTTATGATTGACGAGGAAAAACAGCAAGATCAAGATCCTAACTCAACTGGGGAAACCACCCCAGAGGGTTCGCCAATGGCAAGCGAAAATCCGGCGGCATCAGGAAACTCGAACGAATCGGCGGATTGGGAACTCGAACTTGCTCGAGCTTATCAAAGTGCTCAGGGCGATCGCACCCCAGCAAACGCATCGGGGCCTACCGTCACCGGCAGTTCAACCAACAGTCCGACTGCAGACGCGGCGGAGCCTTGGAAGAAGGAACTGGCCCAGGCCAACGATGAAAAAGAGGCTTTAAAAACTCAGTTGCAAGCCACATCCGCTCAACTAGAAGAACTGAAAAATCAAAATCTCCGCCTAGCAGCAGATTTTGAGAACTTCCGCAGGCGTACCCAAAAGGAAAAAGAAGAGCTAGATTTACAGGCAAGGTGTCTCACGATTAAACCCCTGTTGCCGGTAATTGACAATTTCGAGCGCGCTCGATCGCACATCAAGCCGCAAACCGATGGCGAAATGAACATTCACAAAAGCTACCAAAGCGTTTACAAGCAAATGGTAGACGGCCTCAAGCAAATCGGGGTTTCTCCGATGCGGCCCGAAGGCGAACAGTTTGACCCCAACCTCCACGAAGCTCTGCTGAGCGAGCCAACTGACGAACACGAGGAAGGAACAATTATCCAAGAACTAGAACGCGGCTACATTCTGGGCGATCGCGTCTTGCGGCACGCCAAAGTGAAAGTTGCAGCGGCTGGGCTATCTGTGGTAGCCTCAGATGAAAATCCCGATAGTTCGGAAGGTTAAGCGGGATACAAGCTACTGCATTCCTTAAAGTCACTTACCCCCGAATAGAATTCGGGGGTTCCCAGGTGGCAGACTCACCAACTTATTAATTAAAGATGACTAAAAGCACGTCAGCGCTTTATCCAAAAATTCTGAAAAATGTTTTTACCGGTCTTTGATATTGCTTTAGGACATCAAGTTTATTTCCTACAAATCTAGTCTGGTAATGCTTGTTTAAACAAGCTGAGTCGTTTTTCTTCCCCCAACCTGTAGTTGGAGGTTTCCAAACATCCCACAAAGTTTTATGAGGCGCTATGGGAAAAATTATTGGAATTGACTTAGGCACAACTAACAGTTGCGTAGCTGTGTTAGAGGGCGGTAAACCCGTCGTGATCGCCAATTCCGAGGGCGGTCGCACAACTCCGAGTATAGTAGGATTCGGCAAGGCGGGCGATCGCTTAGTAGGTCAACTAGCCAAGCGGCAAGCTGTAACTAATGCTGTAAATACTGTATACAGTATCAAACGATTTATCGGACGGCGGTGGGACGACACGGAAGAAGAACGAGCGCGGACTCCCTATACCTGCATAAAAGGCAAAGACGATACCGTTAACGTCCAAATTCGGAATAAGGTTCACACTCCCCAAGAAATCTCGGCAATGGTACTCCAAAAGCTCAAGCAAGATGCTGAAGCTTATTTGGGACAAACTGTTACCCAAGCCGTGATTACAGTGCCAGCTTACTTCACAGACGCCCAACGGCAAGCTACTAAAGACGCCGGTACGATCGCCGGCCTAGAAGTCCTGCGGATCGTCAACGAACCGACAGCGGCAGCCCTTTCCTACGGGCTGGACAAGCAAAATATAGAACAGAAAATCTTGGTCTTTGACCTCGGCGGCGGTACTTTCGACGTTTCGATCCTGCAACTGGGAGACGGAATTTTTGAAGTCAACGCTACCTCCGGTAACAACCATCTCGGAGGAGATGACTTTGACGACTGCATTGTACAGTGGCTGGTAGAAGCTTTCCGCACTCAAGAAGGCAGTGACCTTTCACAAGACAAAATGGCCTTGCAGCGCCTCCGAGAAGCTGCTGAAAAAGCAAAAATCGAACTCTCCAACCGGGAATCCACCTCAATCAATTTGCCCTTCATCTCTTCTGACGAGAAAGGGCCGAAGCATTTGGAAATGGAACTCTCCAAAGCTCAGTTTGAAAAACTGGTGGCTCATTTGGTGCAAGCGACGATCGATCCGGTGACTCAAGCCCTCAAAGACGCAAGTTTGACCCCCAAAGACATAGACAGAATTATTTTAGTGGGAGGCTCAACCCGGATTCCGGCAGTTCAACAGGCAATTAGCAAGTATTTTGGGGGCGTTTCTCCCGATAAATCCGTCAATCCCGACGAAGCTGTAGCGGTAGGCGCGGCAATTCAAGCCGGAGTGTTGGGTGGTGAAGTCAAAGACTTGCTGCTGCTCGATGTGACGCCGCTCTCCCTGGGACTCGAAACCTTGGGCGGGGTGTTTACCAAAGTAATCGATCGCAATACAACTATTCCCACCAGCCGATCGCAAATGTACAGCACGGCGGCAGACGGGCAAACCTCGGTAGAAATTCACGTGCTCCAAGGCGAGCGGGCATTGGTTAAAGACAATAAAAGTCTCGGCAAGTTCCTGCTCAAAGGCATTCCCCCAGCCCCCCGTGGCGTACCTCAAATCGAAGTTACCTTTGAAATCGATGCCAACGGGATTCTCAAAGTGGCTGCTGAAGACAAAGGAACCGGAAAAGAACAAAGCATCCAAATTTCTAATACAGGGGGATTGAGCGAAACCGAAGTCGAGCGGATGCGACAAGAAGCCGAACTTTACGCCGACGAGGACATCAAGCGCGCTCTACTCGTCGAACTCAAAAATCAAGCTGACTCCCTCGTCTATAATTGTGGTGTAACTTTAAAAACCAACGCGCAACTGCTGAGTGACGAGCTCAAGGCCGAAGCGGAAACAGCCGCAGCAGCCTTGCGGGCAGCGATGAGTAACCCCGACATTACAATCGAGGAACTCACCCCCGCAATCGAATCTTTCAAGCAACTGCTATACTCGCTGGGGACAGCAGTCTACGACCAAGCCCGCAGCGGGGTAGCCCCGTCAGGAGCTGTTGTTGAAAGCGAGATGATGTCAGAAGTAGAATCATCAGAACCAGAAGAGGTTAAAGCGGACGACGACAGCATTTTGCTGAAAGAAGAGCTGCAGGTGGCGCCCCAAGCTCCGCCGGAACCAAAGCCGGAACCAAAGCCGGAACCAAAGCCGGAACCAAAGCTGGAATCCAAGCCGGAATCCAAGCCGGAGCGACAGTCAAAACGGCAGTCAAATCCACAGTCAAATCCACAGTCAAATCCACAGTCAAATCCACAGTCAAAACAAAAACAGAAGGTTCCCGAACCAGAAGTTGATGACATGAATCCTTTCCTTTAAAACAGAAAAGCTAAAAATTAAAAGTTAAAAATTAACAATGAGAATTTTTGATTTTTAATCTGTAATTTTAGGAAAGGTTGCCCGTTTCTTTTTCGTACACTTTTTGTTATTTACCTCCAGGCAAGCAGCTCTATGGCCGGTGATTACTATGAAATATTAGGCGTTTCTCGCAGCGCAGACAAAGAAGAAATTAAGCGTGCTTACCGCCGCCTAGCTCGCAAGTACCATCCAGATGTCAACAAAGAATCCGGTGCCGAGGAGCGGTTTAAAGAAATTAACCGCGCCTACGAGGTACTCTCAGAACCAGAAACCCGCGCCCGTTTCGACCGTTTCGGCGAAGCAGGCGTCAGCGGTGCAGGCGCGCCTGGGTTCCAAGACTTTGGTGACAGCTTTGCCGATATTTTTGAAAGCTTCTTTCAGGGCTTTCAGGGAGGCGTCGGTGGGCCACAACAGCAAGGTCGTAGGCGCAGCGGGCCGGTGCGCGGAGACGATTTGCGCCTCGATTTGCGGCTGGATTTTCGAGAAGCAGTGTTTGGTGGGGAAAAAGAACTCCGCATCAAGCATCTAGAAACCTGCGAAACTTGCACCGGGACTGGCGCGAAACCGGGAACCAGACCACAAACCTGCTCGACTTGTACCGGCAGTGGTCAAGTCCGACGCGCTACCCGCACTCCTTTCGGCAGCTTTACTCAAGTTTCAGTTTGCCCCACTTGCAGCGGCACCGGGCAAGTGATTGAGGATAAGTGCGAAACTTGCGGCGGCCGGGGCCAGAAAGAAGTGATGAAAAAGCTGAAAATCACAATTCCGGCTGGGGTTGACAACGGTACTCGCTTGCGCGTTTCCAATGAAGGGGATGCCGGCAAACTGGGTGGGCCGCCCGGAGATCTTTACGTGTTCTTGGCGGTGAATGAAGACCCGCTATTTAAGCGCGACGGCACTAACGTTAGCTCGGAAGTGAAAATTAGTTATTTGCAAGCAATTTTAGGGTGCCGGTTGGAAGTGGAAACCGTAGACGGGCCCACGGAATTGTTGATTCCTAGCGGAACTCAGGCAAATACGGTTTTGACTTTGGAGAAAAAAGGGGTGCCTCGGTTGGGAAATCCAGTCAGTCGCGGCGATCATTTGATTACGGTGTCTATTGATATTCCGACTAAGGTGACGGCTGAAGAACGGGAATTGCTGATGCAGCTTGCTAAGCTGAAGGGCGATCGTACTGGTAAAGGCGGTTTGGAAGGATTTTTGGGCAATTTGTTTCAGAAATAAGCAAAATTTGACACCCATGGGTGTCAAATTTTCCTCTTTGAGGATTCCCCGGCAATTTGTTTTAGTATCTGTCAAAAAATTGTTTGCAATTGCTCACAAAAATCTCAGGTGGGACGGTTTCTAGGCATTCGGTTTCAGCAGCGCTCAAAAAAGTGAGCGCAATTGCGCTCATTTTTTTGAGAAAGAATAATAGTCTGTGTCCAATTGGACACAAAATTTTAGATTTTCCAGTTTCCAGGCAACTTGTTTAAAAAACTAAGGCTTTCAGGATTTGAGATTGCCAAAAACATTATGAATTCAACATCGAAAATTGAAAGTCCCAAATCCCCAGATGCCAAAATCGATCTGCGTGGTACTCCGTGTCCTCTGAATTTTGTCCGCACTAAACTGCGCTTGGAGCAAATGGCACCGGGAGCAGTTTTGGAGGTGTGGCTGGATGCTGGGGAGCCGATCGAACAAGTGCCCGATAGTCTGAAAATGGAAGGGTACCAGATTCTGGAAACGCAATTTGTCGCGGATGGGCCGGAGTCGGGCTATTTTTCCATGAAAGTGCAGCGCCCCGAACACCAGGAAGCAGGATGAGCCTGAATTCACCCTCGATCGTCGGTACTGTAATTGCTGTTCAGGCTAACTTCTACCAAGTGAGGTTAGATCCCGAAGTCTCCATTGACGGGAAAAAGGCTCCCCTCGCTGATTCTCCGATTCTCCTGTGCACGCGTCGCACTCGACTAAAAAAAATTGGCCAACAGGTGATGGTGGGCGATCGCGTGGTGGTAGACGAACCGGACTGGACTGACCGCCGGGGTGCAATTTCTGAAGTCTTCCCCCGCCAAACAGAACTCAACCGCCCGCCTGTAGCTAATGCCGATCGCATTCTCCTGGTTTTTGCCCTCGCCGAACCAGACTTAGATCCCGCATCATTAACTCGGTTTTTAGTCAAGGCAGAATCTACAGGTTTAGAGGTGAGTTTGTGCCTGAACAAATGCGATTTGGTCACGCCCGATGAGTTGGAACAGTGGCGCGATCGGCTTTCAGGCTGGGGCTACGAACCAATGTTTATTAGCGTCCGCAGCGGTTTAGGAGTTCATGAAGCCCCCGCTAATGACAAAAATCAAGTTTCTGCATCGGAACCAGCTTTCCATGACTTAGTGGAGAAAATAGAACCATCTATGCTGAGTTCTGAGGATAACCCCCAATTGCCAAATTCGGTCAATCCGTTAAATCCGTTAAAGCCCGTACATAGCCCGTTGCCGAACTTCCTTCTGAGCCATTTGCAAGGAAAAATAACGGTAATTTGTGGCCCTTCTGGGGTTGGCAAGTCCAGCTTAATCAACCAACTGATCCCGGCCCTGAATCTGCGAGTGAACGCTGTTTCCGGCAAACTCGGCCGCGGGCGCCACACGACACGCCACGTAGAACTATTTGAACTTCCCGGCGGCGGACTTTTGGCCGATACTCCGGGCTTTAATCAACCGGCTCTCGAATGCGATCCGTCCGAGTTAGCGGAATATTTCCCAGAAGCGCGCCAGAGGCTGGCTTTGGGTAGCTGCCAGTTTAGCGACTGTTCGCACCGAGACGAGCCTAACTGTGTCGTGCGGGGGGGTTGGGAGCGCTATGAGTATTACTTGCAGTTTCTCGAAGAGGCGATCGTCCGCCAGCAACAAGAGCAAAACTCTAGTAGCGCCGAATCGAGTTTGAAACAGCAAACCAAGTCTGATGGTACGCAACATTACGAACCGAAGCTGCAAACTAAAAAATATCGCCGCTCTTCCCGCCGCCTTCAACACCAGTCACTCCAAGATATGTGTCAAGACTTAGAGGAATTGTGAGGAAGTCGCCGCCCATCGCCCGTAGGCACTAGAAAACCGTACCAAGACTTACCCAGAAACCGGGTTTCCTCAACGAAAATACTTAGTTGCACCCCAAGGCTGCCTTCGCAAAACCGACTTTCTTTACTCGCAAGTGCGTAAGTCCTGAGTACATTAATAGCTAAAATTAAATGGCCTTAGATTTGTTAAAAAAAGTAGAACAGAAGCAAAAGTTAGCGGGTACTGCAGGAGCAAAAATATTGTGAATATTCAAGAACTGTTTCAAAAAGGCGGCCCCGCCATGTGGCCCCTGTTGGTGTTATCGATTTTATCTTTGAGTACAATTATCGAGCGCTTGTGGTTTTGGGCAAGCCTCCTGAGCAAAGAAAAGCAGATAGTTAACCGCATTCTGGAAGCCGCTCGCAGCGATTGGGGGGTGGCTAACGAGATGGCCAGACAAGCTAACAGACAGCCGATCGGGCGATTTCTTTCTGCACCCCTGCGGCTCTACAATCCCGAACCAGATTTATTTCGACTCGCACTCGAAGCTGCAGCCGATGAAGAGTTGGCTTCGATGCGTCGCGGTGACAAAATCTTAGAAGCTACGATCGCTCTGGCGCCTTTGCTGGGCTTGCTGGGAACAGTTCTGGGCTTGATTAACTCGCTCAGTTCCATCCGTCTGGGCGACATCGGCACGGCGGCCACGAGTGGCGTGACATCGGGCATTGGCGAATCGCTGATTACGACTGCTACTGGGATGGTAGTAGCAATTTTTACCTTGGTGTTTTATCGGATATTTCAAGCTTTTTTGTTCAACCAGGCAAAAATATTTCGCAAAGCTGGAAATGAACTGGAATTGCTTTACAGGCAATACTGGCCGGCTGCTAATGCTAAAGGTCGAGCACCCGGTGCAGAATACAGCAATTCTTCTTTTGGTGCAGATGGTTTGAACAGGCGTTCTCTCAATTCTCAAGAACCGGGAGAACGGAATCGGGAGCCGAAATTGAAAGGTTCCGATCCGGCTGAAGATTCTCCTTCTAATAATTAAAACTCCTGAGAACTAATGAAGATTAATCTAGATACTCCTGCTGAAGAGGCTCGGATTGAACTGGTGCCTTTAATTGACGTGATATTTTGCATTCTGACGTTTTTTCTCCTGGCGGCTTTGCAACTGACTCGCCAGCAAGCCATTAATGTCGATTTGCCTAAAGCGAAGACTGGACAAACGCAGATGCGAGAGATGCTGATTGTCAGCATTGACGATTTCGGGCAAACTTATATCGACCAATTGCCTGTTAATTACCAACAGCTAGATCGAGTTTTAAAGAGTTTCCAAAGCCAAAATCCTACGGGGTTGATGGTGCTGTACGCTCCTCAAAATGCTAGATATGCCAAGGTTGTCGAGGTTTTAGACAAATTGAGAGAGGTAGGGGGCGATCGAGTTGCCCTGGCAACTCTTCCTAGTTCGGCTTCCTCCCCATTGCCCAATCCCTCGCTTCCCAATTCTGGCATTCCTGGATCACCTGCGATCGGCAATTCAGGTCAACCTCTGCCGTCTCCTGTGCCTCCGGGGCAGCAACAGTTCAACCCCAATCAGTTTCAATCCCCTCTCCCCGCTCCCGGGCAGCAGCAGTTCAATCCGAATCAGTTTCAATCCCCTCTCCCGGCTCCTGGGCAGCCTAGCAACTCTGGGGCAAATCAGGGCATTCCTCCTGTTTCGCCTGCACCCGCTGCTCCCAATTTCAGTCCTGGAGTCGCCACTCCACCGCAAGATGGCGGGCCCTCCAATTAGTTAGGAAGAAGGTTCGGCAACGGATTGTGTAAGGGATGTAACGGATGTCAGTCCGATGTCCGTCGGAAGAAGGGAGAAGGAAGAAGGGAGAACAGAGCTAGTCCCTAGGTAGCGAATAAATAGACAAAATGATACACTTATAGACAAATATGCGGTGTACCATTTTGTTTAAGCTCGCGCGTTTTCGCAAAAAAGCTGGGATTGTCAGTAAAAACACTCCAACGTTGGGACGTTTCAGGGAAGTTGCCAGCCAAGCGCACCCTGTCAGGTCATCGGTTCTACACCGAAGATGATCTCTTGATAGCCAACGGATTGAAGCCCATAGAAGCCAACCGAAAAACGGTCGTCTACTGTCGAGTTTCGTCCAGTGGACAGAAACCGGAACTCAAAAATCAGATGCTGGCAATGGAAGCTTTCTGCCCTTGTCGAGGATTAACAGTCGATGATTGGGTGTCAGAAATTGGGGGCGGACTAAATTTTAAAAGGAAAAAGTTTCTAGCAATCATGCTGTCAATGCTCAAAGGTGAAATATCAATAATTGTAATTGCACACAAAGACAGAATGTGTCGCTTTGCTTTTGAATTCATCCAAGAGCTTGCCACGTCGGTTGGATGCGAAATTGTAGTCGCCAATCAATTATCGTTGTCCCCCCAGCATGAATTAGTAGAAGATTTGATGGCGATAATCCACTGCTTCTCTTGCCGTCTATACGGTCTACGAAATTACTCCAAAGAGCTCAAAGAAAACCTAAAAAATGCTATTGACAAGCCCGTACAAGAACTGGCAAAATTGAGCAATCAAGAAATACAGTGTTGAGGTCGAACAATGCTTCTGTCCATCAAAACAAAGCTAAAGCTAAGCAAAAGTCAAGCCACAATAATGAGCAAGCACGCTGGAATAGCAAGGTTTACTTATAATTGGGGCTTGGCTACTTGGAGTAATCTTTATCAAGATGGACTGAAGCCAAATAAATACCTCCTCAAGAAATTCTTTAACAACCATGTAAAACCTGAGTTTACGTGGATTAAAGAGGCAGGTATTTGCCAAAAAATTACCCAGTATGCGTTTGATAACCTTGGGGATTCTTTCTCTAGATTCTTCTCAAAAAAAGGTGGCTATCCCAAATTCAAGAAGAAGGGGCATCACGATTCTTTCACTATTGATGCGAGTGGTAAGCCTATCCCTGTGGGCGGTACATCTATAAAGTTGCCGACAATCGGCTGGGTAAAAACTCACGAGGGATTGCCTCATACAACTTGCAAGTCAATTACCATTTCGCGCACTGCCGATAGTTGGTTTATCGCATTTGCCTACGAACAACATCATGAACCTACAATCAAAAGTCATGATGTTGGGGAGCATCCCGGTTTTGTAAATGGTTAAAAGTATGATAAGAGCCAAAATTTTTCGCCCTCCGCTATATGATAGAAC
>NZ_JAUBPB010000105.1:0-16213 GCF_036700545.1 Microcoleus sp. SVA1B4 | reverse complement strand
CGCCTTGCACTTAGGATTACCGCATTCATGAGGGTGCATTGTTTTTGTTTCTGCGCGTAAAAGTCAGGTTTGTGATCGCAAAACCATTGCTTGCTACCGATAGAGAACAGCCATAACCGACCTCAATAGACAAATGCACGCTCGACACAGAAAAGCAGCAAGTTGACGGAAAAATTCAGGCATTTGCAGGATATTTTCAGGTAAATACAGGTAAAGTGCAGCCCCTGCAAATACCTGTATTTACCTGATTTTGTACTGCAAACGCCTGATTTTATACTGCACTTGCCTGACTTTAGGGCACACAAAAAATCAGCTAATTTTTTTGGTGGCGGCTTCGATCGACGGTGCGGGGAGTTCGGTAAAATATTTTGGGCAACGCGCGACCAATTCCTGAAAATCTAGGAAGTGCCGATCGCCGACAGCTTCCACCACATCCGCCGCCACCACTTCATCACGGTCGATCGCATCTTCCAAATCGCAATTAATCCCAAAAGCAACTCCGGGCGAACTCCAGCCGATCACCTGTTTGATTCTGGTGGCGAAGTGGTAGGCGATCGGGATTAGCAGTTCTTGGAATTGCTGCTTTTCAGTGTCGGTAAGGTCGCGTCAGATGGCGGCTCGATCGGCGTGGCCCCGCTGGCAAACTTCCTTGAGGATGCCAGCTACGTCTTGAGCAACTTCGCGATCGGCTTCGGCAATTGCGGCGCGGACAAATTCAAGGCATTCGGCGTGGGTGGGGGGGTCTAACTTTACGGGTGATCGGGACTGTTGCGTAGTTTCTAACATGGCGCGCCTCCCTCTGCCTGCTGCACAAAGTTCTCAGGAAAAACAAGCATTTCCCCAATATCCCCGCTAGCTTGCAGGTATTGCACCACATAGCGCGTTCCGTACTCACACCAGCCAGCGACACGAGCTTCTACCCATTTACCCCAGCAGTTAACCCATCCTATCCACCGGGCTATCGGATGTTCTGCCTCTGCCTCTGCCTCGATCACGACTTTGGAAACAGTACCCGCCACGCTCTCCGCCGTTGTATTTTCTGGGGTAGTTTCTGTCATAGATGGTTCTATTTGAGTATTAATAAAATCTGCACTATCTATGACAGCATCTAGACTATATGCGGCGTCCGTTTCAGCCGATTTTGTAGCAGCCTTTTTAGCTTCGACTTTTTGACTCATTCTGGCCGCGGTCAGGGCAGAAAGTTCGGGCCAATTTTCGGGTAAAGAGCATATTCGGACAGGGCCTTTTTTTGTTAGGCGTATCGTGGGTTCAGGTTGGTAGTGGTAGGTGTAAAGTCGTTTTTTGCCTTCTTTCCTGCTTTGCCGACTTATTAGCGACACGCCGATAAGGCTCAAAAGTCGGTTAACGTATTTGAAACTGCTCTTACCGGGCTTCCCTAGTATTTTTGAGACATCCTTATTTTTCCCCCATCTCATAACCTCCTGTATTTCGGGAGATTCCTCAGACCAAGCGCGATCGGGGTCTAAAAACTGCGTAAGGTTAAGCTTGCTTAGCGTCTTAAGTTTCAGCCACTGCGAACTGTGGTCGGGGGCAAAACTTTCGAGCTTCCCCGTCTCCCACTTCAATTTCTGCAAGTATTCCGCATCGTCTGGATGGTTAAAGAGCCATGAATTTTCCAATTGGCGTAGGAGCAATCGGTTCTTGAATCTCACCCGGTGTACAAATTCCCATTTCCAAAGCTCGGTATCCTCAATTCCCGGAAGTAGGGATTTAAGCCGACATTTTTCCGCTTGGTATCTTTCGGGCCAGGTTGCCTTATTGCTGCGGGCGATATCGTGGGCTTCTTCTGGCGAGATATCAGGAGCCTCGAATATTTCCTGTGCTTCTTTTTCCTTACAGATGACTTTGTTTTCAAAGTGGCTCTTTGAGTCGTCACTGCCGATTGACGGGCGATCAACTTCATACCCGCCGTCCGTCAAAGCTTCGACCAAAAATTCTCTTAACTCGGATTTCTCTAAGTTTTCCTGTGATTCAAAGTGGCAACGAGCCCAAAAAAGTGGGTCTGCAAATTGCCTGTCAAGATTGGCTTTGATGTCTTCCTGGTATTCTTCGGGCCCTAACAGTAGGCTTTCAATCCTCAGAGTTGTTTCAATTTGGAGCTTGATTTGGTTGGCGTAGTAAGAAGTGCGATCGGAACTGTCAGAAAGCCCAAAACGAGGACAGAGAACCGAAATTGGCCTGAGCGGATGCCTCACCCGCCGCAGCATTTGAATCAAAGAGTTAACCCCTAGAACTCCACAAAACAATCCAAAAACATCAGTACACCATCCGCATTTGCTTATATCAAGGCCGTTCTCAAGTGTTGGGGTATAAATAATCCAAGGTGGATTGTTTTGCTCAATCCAAGCATCAGGATTAGTCTGGAATGCGATTTGGTCGGGTTCGTTGGAGTTTTTTGAACAAATTAGTAACCCCTTACCGTATCTGTCGGTGAGAGCCATAGCAAGGGCTTCAGCTTCAGGAACAGAGTAATCAGTGGCAATTACGGGACAACCTGAGTTTGCTATGAGGTTAATAAAATCCTGTTTTTCTGCCGCTGTTGGGGTTGCCTTTTCAGTTTCGTAAATGCTGACTTTAGGGCAATTTCCCTTAAACTCGTTCAGATGCTTTGTTACTGTTTTGTTGCCTGCAAGTTTTGCGACAAGCTCGACTGTGTAATCGGTAAGGTGGCCATCGAGTAGAAGAATTCGATCGGCATCACAACAAGCCTGAGAAAATCGCTCTTTAATTGCTTCCCGATCGTGCCTCAAAGTAGGACTCATCAGTAAATGTCTGAGTACGCTTTCGGCTTCATCCAGAATAATTATCGCTCCCTCAAAAATCTCAGGAGGAAGCTTGAGCATGGAGTCAAAACACAGGCAGAGTCTGGCGTTTGGGTCTTTAAACATCTGATACCCATTGTGAGCATTGAGATGGTAAAACCCGCATTTTTCAGCAGTCTGTAGTAGTAACCCGTTCCGGCTCCCCAACACGATGATTTTGCCTTCTGGGTTACTAGCAATAACATCTTTTAAGAATTGAGTTTTCCCGGTTGCTAAACCGCTTCTAACACCCATGATGGTGCCGATTGCGGGTGCTGGTGCGTGAAAGTATCGGGAGTTGATTGTGCGATCGGGAGTATATTGTCGATTGCGTCGCCATTGGTTCTCGATCGCTAGCTTGCGGTAGTTTTTCGCATCAGCTAAAACCACGTCAATGTCGCCGCCGGCAACTAGAAAATCATCAGCACCTTTTTCAGGGCCGGGTAACTTGCCGATTTTGACGATCGCACTTCTGAACAGGCTGGCTGTGGTGTTGGCTGCTTTGAACTCTACACTCTGGGAATAATCCCCGGCGCGGTAATCAAAAAGGATCGTGATTTCGCGTCCTGCTGTGTCAAGCGGTTGGAGTGCTGTGTGTAGTTCCCGCGCTGCTGCCTTTTGATAATCGTCTTTGGCATCAGATTGAAATACCCAGTCCCCTTTTTGCGTAACTCTGTACCCCGTGTAAATCCCAGGCAACCCGATCGCAGCATACCCTCTGCTAATTAATGCCGCTGCCTTCTTCTCACCTTCAGTAATGATGATGGGGCAACCGCTCTCACGTGCCCAGTCCCAAAAACCAAGCCATTCCCCGCGTAATCCAATCACGGGAAATTCTGGCATTGGCAATTTTGCCTTGGCTGCAACCTTCTCCCCAATACGAAGAGTAATCCGTGCGAAAAATATCTTTAAAGGCTTCCCGTAGGGCTGGTGATAGCGGCGGGCCTCTAACTTCTCTGTGGTAGCTTTGCCGAATCCTTTGTTCTTTTCTTTTTTGATGTTGAGTGCGATCGGCTCCCCATCTGTTTGCCGGAAGCGGCCATTCACGAAGTAACCGATCGCGGGTAAACCGGGCGGCCTATATATTCCTTCTTTTTTGATGCGGCCAGCTAAAGCAACTTTTGTACTGCCAGCCAAATCAGACGGCAAATAAAACTGACCATTGAGGAAATACCCCGCGCTACCTGTGCATCTGGCGTAGTTTCTCGCGGGTTTTATATTGCTGCCACCGCTGCTGTCTTTGTTTGATGTTTCATTCTTGAGGTCGGAGTCGCGAAAAATCCCGTTATAGGCTCCGTCTCCGAAGTCTGGGTCAAAGTTGAGGGGGAGGAGTTCCTCATCAACGCCTGACTTGACTACGACATCCTGGTAGCACTTCTCGTAAGCAAGCTTTTTTAGCGAATCTTGGTCAAAATTATCTAAAATTGTCGGATCAAACTTATCTAAACTTGGTAATGATTGACCAAAGTTATCGGAATCTGGTAAAATGGTAGACATAGCTGGGTCATCCGTGGAAGGTTTGCCAGCTACACCTGTATAGAAGAGAGATTATTGTCTGTTGTCTGGAGCTTGCCCCTGGTTGTCAACTTTGTTTTGACAAATGGGGTTATTATTAAAATGATTTATTTTTTTTATTGCTGCTCTCGTCTACACGGGTGTAGCCTTTTTTTTTGGGCTAAAAACGAGTAGAAATAATGCCTGCAAATTTACTGCAAACCTTACGCTGCAATAGATGCAGCATCTTCGAGATGCCTTTCTAAATGCTTTATGTAAGTTTTTACAGCTTGTCTTGTGAATTTTGAAGTCGATTGAGCAAGCAATTCCGCCTTACTGATAATGTCTTGATACTCAGCTTCGGTTACGTACATTGTTACGCTACGCCGTTGCTGGCTCCAATTCTGTGGGTGCATTTTTTACCTCGTCGTTTTAGCTAACAACAATTTACAGCAGATTTTAGTTTGGGTCAATTTTTTCTGGCTAATTTACATCAATTTTCGCAATTCGACAGATATCAGGTAATTTTGTAGCCAAACCAGCCATAAAGCTGGCTGGCTCGATCGCCTGCACCGCCCAAAAGAACTTTTAAGAGTTCTTGCAAAACCAGTTTGACTGTGTTAAACACACAAATCAAATATCAGCTATTCGCCGTTACGAACTTGCAAAAAGGTTCGCAAATTTGAGTAAAAATACAGTGACAGGCAAGGTAGGCGAGCGAGTTTGCAAGGTTTATACTTTACGCAAAAAAGTATATTTTACGCAAAAAAAGGGCAGATACAAACTATTAAATACAAGTAAATACTATTAAATTCAAGTAAATACTCCCGATCGCCCGCAACTCCCCACACCACCGATCGCCCGCACCGCCCCAACTTCTCCACGCTCGATCGGCAGCCGCTTCAGTTTTGCCCGCCGCCGTTGCCACGGTTACGGAGTTGGTTGTTGAGGTACTGCCAGATGTCGCGAATTTCTGTCTGAATGATTCGCATTTGCTCTCGCCATTCGTTGTTCTGCTGGGAAAGCAGCCTCAGCGCTTCTTGATGGCTCCCGATTGCTGAAACAAGAGCGTCAAAACGTTGAGCCAGTCGGTCAACGCGATCGGTGAGTTGGTCAATCCGCTCGGTCAGCCGATCTATGGCTGTCGCATTGGCAAGAGTTTGAACTTCCAACCGCCCGATCGCCTCGGAGTTGGCAAAAGTCTGAGCTTCCAGCCTGGTCAGAGCCTCGGTGTTTGCCTGCTGCTGCACAGCGGTGGCTGCAAGGATTGCTTCTATTCGGTCTAATCGATCGGAACTGTTCATTTACTTCTTTGTAATAAAGGTCAAGGAATGGCGGTCGGCATGGTTTGGGTTGAATTGTGAGAATTTAATGCTAGAGGGTTACTAGACATTAACTAGCACCTTTACTTGCCTTACCCCGCTTAGCTTTCGCTGCTGTTGCTGGCTTGGTTGCGATCGCCTCGACTCAATCAGGCGATCGATGTATTTCTAAATCCCCATTTGCTTAAACTTACGTCCCTGTAAAATAGCGCAACTGTAAGCCAAAACTATCAATAAAATTAAAGTTTTAGGCGGTCGTCACAAGTGTAGCTTTTTTCAAAATCATAGGCTCCTGTTTTACAGTCCTTAAACATTTATTCGATACCACTCCGACATTAAAAGGCTTCTACAGCTTGTTTCAATGTGCCTATATTTGTGAGTAAATACCATAACTCCAATGATGAGTACCAAATTTGCTCAAGTTCACGCTTGAGCAAAAACAGCAAGAAGCCCGACTGGTAATGAGTTAGCCAATGTCGGGCAGTTCAGTGATAGCAAGTAAAACTAAGTAAATAACTAAATACCCGGCTATATTTGTGCAGGAGTTAATTGCGATACCCTGCTACTACAAAACACGCAAAGACGAGGAAACGGGCGAATAAGTTAACGCCAACGCTCGTTGGTCAAGATAGCGGGCTGGGAGTTGCGATCGCCCTTGGGAAAAGTTTCGGTTTAATCCGCGTCCTTTTTTTAGCATTGGGATGCGTTTTTGCTAACAACTCATTTGTTGAATGAAGCTAAGCGATTGTGTCATAGAATTAGGATTTTAAAGAATGACAGTATTGTGGCTGAGGGCAGCTTGGAGGAGTTGCAAAAAGTGATTCCTGCTCAAGAAATTATCGTGGTAAAAACCGATGAAGAAGCTGAAGCCATCGCCCCCGCTAAACAATACAGTTTCATTCCCCGCCGCTACGGTAGCGATTTAGCTTTTTGGCTGCCGGAACGTTTAGAATTAAAAGAAATTATTTTGCTGTTCGATGGAATTTCTATTGATTCAATCGCTCGGTATCCGGTGCGGTTAGAACATATTTATGTCGAAGTGACTAAACAAACTGTATCCTAATCTGCGTCCATCCGCGTACATCCGCCACCATCTGCGGTCAAAAATTCCAGAGTAATTAACAAGGGCGATGTCTAGATTCTCAAGATATCGTCAACCTTTATGCTGTCTCGCAAAATAGCCAATAAAATTCCGCTAAAACAAGTAAACCCTCATACCCACAGCCTCTCTTGGATGTCTAAATTATGTCCTCATGGCAAAGATCCGACTTTTCCGACTTTATGATCCGACTTTTCCGACTTTACAGAGGCAGAGGCCGGAAGCAACGATAGAGATAGGGAAAGCCAACCCACGATGTCTAGATTGTAAAGATATCGTAAACCTGGATGTTGTGTTGCGAAGTGTTAAATAAAAGTATGCTATAAAAGATATGTCTGTGGTATGATACATTAAAGTTGCATCTACGTTATATACATTCATTGCCACGGGAAGCCAGTGAACTCCCACTTCATATCAGGACTACCCCGCTCAGGCTCTACTTTACTGGCTGCACTACTACGACAAAATCCCCGGTTTCACAGCGCTATGACTTCCCCTGTTGGGGCGCAAATCGATCGCATGCTGTCAGCCGTGAGCGAAGACAATTAGTTTTCCGTATTCATTTCCTCTGAACAAAAACAGGCACAGCTTATTACCACCCGCCAACTGAGCGACAAGTGATCACCGACACCAATCGCCGGTGATGCAGCAAATTGTCATTAATTCTGGAACTATTTCCCGAAGCCAAAGTGATCTGCTGTGTCAGAAACATCGCTGGGATTATGGACAGCATCGAGCTACTAATTCGGCGCAACGCCTTTGATGTTTCCAGATTATTTATTTAATGCTCCAGCGGAACGGGCTAACAATTTTACAGCCCGATTGATTTGAGCAATAGGACTAATAAATTATTCAGTCCTCATAGCGAGGACTTAAGCGAGGTGGGGGTTGAAACCCCGACCAGACTTGAATGTCAACAATAGATATCAAGGATTTCAGCAATTATGAACGTACCAAACATGAACAAGCAAATCACTTTCGTAGACTCCGACCTACAGGACTATCAAAGCCTGATTCAAAACGCTGATACCGCTGAAGTTGTAATTTTAAATGACAATTTGAGCGCGATCGAGCAAATTACTCAAGCCTTGATTGAAGATATAGCCCTTGTCGGGACTACCAAAAAAGCGATCGCCTTTATCGACCCTACCGTTGAAGATTACCAGATGCTCGTGGCGGGGGTCGTTCCCGGTATCGAAGCAGTGGTTCTTGATCCCAAACGAGATGGGGTGGAGCAAATTACCCAAATTCTGGGCAACTCTAATTTTGTCGAAGCCGTTCATATCATCTCCCACGGCAGTCCGGGCAGCCTCTACCTGGGCAATACACAACTGAGTTTAGAGACCCTCAACCGCTACGCGACTCGACTACAACAGTGGGAGGCACCCCATATTCTCCTCTATGGCTGTAATGTAGCAACTGGCGATGCGGGTTCCGAGTTGATCTCGAAATTACACCAGTTGACCGGAGCAACTGTTTACGCAGCAAAGACCCTCGTAGGTGCCTCTGAACGTGGCGGAACCTGGAATTTGTCCGAGGTTGCAGGTACTAGCCATCTCAAAGCTTCATCCTTGGCCTTTTCCCCTGAAGTTCTGGCGCAATACCCAGCCGTTCTCCCCTTCCAAACCATGAATCCTACAGGGGGAACCAACAGCACCAACGGTCTCAAACTCGAGATATACGACACTGGAGTCTTCCAGATTTACCGAAATAACGCTTTCCAATCCTTTTCTGGTTCTACCCCTAGCGGTTTCCTGGGTCTTGGTGTGGGGATCACGACTTATGCTAATAGGGGTATTAATCCAGCAGGCAACACTGGGCTAAAACTCTTGACCCAATCGGCGGTTTCTGGTGTCGGGACTTCCCCTAACCCGTATCAGGTGACAACCACTCTCTATGCAGATGTCAATAGTAACAATACCTACGACTCAGCAACAGATTTTCAGGTCCAATGGGTGACTCGCTATGCTGCTCCTCAAGCTCTGTTCTCCCAAGTGTTTAATATTACGGCTCCGGCTGGAAACACCAGTCCCGTCAAGCTATATCAGGGCTTCGATACATTCCTCGCTGGCGGCGATGCGGGCCCCGCCTATGGCTTAACGGCTGCAGAGACGGAGGTGACCGGAACCACTGATAACCCGAAGTTCATTGGAGTTCGCAAAGATGCTGGACTGCCGACCGAAAGCTTTATGGGCTTCCTGGAAAACCAAGGTGAATTTTCCCGCTGGTACTCAGGTTTCTATGCTACTCCATTCAGCGCAGTACAAAGCGGTGGCAATCTCACAAACACCTACGACACAAACCCCAACCAAGACAATGGTATTGCAGTTCAGTACGACCTGGGAGCTATCACTGGAGCGACGACCATTTCTAACTCTCTGGCGTTTACTTTAAATGCCGTCACCGCACCCACAGCCCCCACGATCACTACTACCAGTGGCACAACCAACGATACCACTCCCACTCTGGCGGGAACCGCTGAAGCCAATACTACAGTTAACATCTTACAAGGCACAACGCCTTTGGGTACTGCCACAGCGGATGCTTCGGGAAATTGGACATTTACCCCCACGACAGCTTTAGCCGATGGCCTTTATGCCTTCACCGCTACAGCCACCGATACTGCGGGTAATACTTCTGAGGCTTCGAGTCTAGTTAATTTGACAATCGATGGGACAGCACCCACAGTCACCAGCATCACCTCTACCACCACTGACGGCACTTACGGCACAACCGGCAACATCAACGTCACCGTCAACTTCAGCGAAGCAGTTACCTTAGCAGGCGGTAACATGACTGTTGCCTTAAACACAGGTGGTACTGTAACTATTGCACCTTTCAGCGGCACTACTCCTGTCGGCACTTACACTCCAGCAGCAGGACAAAATAGCACCGACCTCAACTCAACTGGCATCACTTTAATAGGAGGTGCAACATTAAGAGATGCTGCGGGAAATAACGCAACATTGATTATTCCTACCGGACAATCTTTAGCGGATAGCAAAGCCTTGGTTGTAGACACTGTTGTCCCCACAGTAGCCTTAACATCCGCATCCCCCACCACCACAAATGCACCCTTTGATGTGACAGCAACCTTCAGCGAAAGCGTCACAGGATTTACTGACACTGACGTGACTCTGACTAACAGTACGATTAGCAACTTCACAGGTAGCGGCACAACTTATACTTTCACAGTTACACCAACTGCAACTGGCGCAGTCACAGTTGATATCCCGGCTGCTACAGCCACAGATACCGCTGGTAACAACAATACCGCAGCCACTCAACTTGTTCGCACTGCTGATATTACAGCCCCCACAGTAGCCTTAACATCCGCATCCCCCACCACCACAAACACACCATTTTTCGTCACAGCAACATTCAGCGAAAGCGTCACAGGATTTAGTGCGACTGGAGTTAATGTTACTAACGGCATTGTTAGCAATTTTGCAGGTAGTGGCAGCAATTATACTTTTACAGTCATACCTAATGCAGATGGCGCTGTCACCGTTGATGTACCGGAGGCAATAGCAACTGATACAGCCGGTAATAACAATACTGCAGCCACACAACTGACTCGCACGAATGATGCTACAGCGCCAACAGTTGGGTTAACATCAACTTCCGCAACCACAGTCAATGCACCATTTAGCGTCACAGCCACATTCAGTGAAGATGTCACCGGATTTGATAATACTGATATTACCGTTGCCAATGCGACTGTCGGAAACTTTGTCACAGTTGACGCTAAAACTTACACATTTGATGTCACCCCTACTGCGGATGGCGCTGTCACAGTTGATGTACTTGGGGCTCAAGCTACGGATGCAGTAGGTAATAGTAATACAGCAGCAACTCAATTAACTCGTACTGCTGATGTTACTGCACCTACTGCTAACTTGGGTACAATTCCTAACATTACTACAGCAGGTGGTACAAGTCAGATATTGACAGTTACTTTCAGCGATAGTAGTGGAGTTGATGTTAGCAGTCTGAATAATTCTGACATTGTTATAAATGGGTCAGGTGGGGCTATTCCTGCTACCTTTGTTAGTGTTGATGTTAATAGCAATGGTACCCCGCGAACAGCGACATATTCGTTTACGCCGCCTGGGGGAACTTGGGATAATGCTGATAATGGTACTTACACAGTTAATTTGCAAGCCTTGCAGGTGAAGGATGCTAGCGGTAATTTTGCTGCTGCTAGCAATTTAGGTACTTTTAGTATTGATGTTGCGACGCCGACTCCCACTCCCGCGCCACCTCTTAGTGGTTCTTTGGGTCAAACCAATAATTACAGCAGCATTAGTGACCTGATCACAAAATGGCCGAATGCCGCCCAGAATCAAGGCATCAAACTGTCTGGGATAGCTTTTGATGGTTTTGAAACTGACTACCTTAACCCGAATGTCATCAGCAACCTCACCTTAGCAACGAATGAAAACCCTAAAAGCTGGTTGAGCTACGGCGCTGTTGCTGGTATTGGTGTCCCATCCTCTTATGATGGTTGGTTCACCGACGCCAGGAAAATTCGGGCAGAAATCAACCATAACCCCAACACCAATCAATCTCAGGCGCTGAAGGTGAAATGGGCAGATAACCAAGACATCACTAACACAACGATCGACCTCAGTGCATTAAGTCCCAAAACAAGTCCAGGATTGGGCGATCAAGGCAATGAAGTTGGTTTCCTGCAAATCTTTAATAATGGGGTTCTGGTACCAGCCACCAATTTTACGATCGCTCGCCTCAACGCTCCGAGCGCTCCAAAACCGATCACTCGGTCTTCAGATGGAGCTACTTTCATTGGCGATCGCACTGATGGCAATTTCAAATTCCAGATAGTAGGAGACTCTCTGACCGGCGCTACTTTTGACGAACTGCGGTTTTCCACCAAAGCCTACGATAGCCCTACCGCTGCCTACGCCGCCACTTCCTTCAAAAGCGATGGTTCTGACTACCTGGTGCGGAACATTGAATATCAAGGGATTTCTAATGCTGTGCCTCCGACTTTCTTCTCTTACGGTTCGTCTCCCGATCCTATTATTGATGGTGGTTCTGGAGTTGTTACGATTAATCGGACTGGCGATATTTCGGTTTCGGCTTCGGTGGACTATTTGATTGTTGCCCCTAGTGGCGGTCAACCTGTGAACAACGTAGACTACAACATTAGTCCCTTTGCTGTGAATCCTTCGTCCGGTACGGTGAACTTTAATCCCGGTCAAACTAGCGTTAGTCTGACGATTAACAATCTTCCGGGTTTGGCTGGTGGGGTGGTGAATTTGGGCTTGGGCCCAGGTTCGAGTGGCGCTTCGGCATCGACTGCAATTACTCTGCTTTAAGGCTGTTAGTAGGGCGAGGAATCCTTGGTCTACTAATATGTCCCGAAAGTAGTTAAATATTTCATCCTCATACCTAATTACATCACCAACTCTCTATACAAACGCAAAGCTTCCGCGATTGATTTGAACGTCGTGTGGTTTGACTCTGATGAGCGATCAAACTTCATTGGTGCTGAACAACCATTATTCAAAGCGATCGCCTTAAAATCTCATATTTTTTCAACTTTCCATCCAGCCTGATTCCCCACTTTGTCGGCTCGGATGAATACGAAAGCGCCCCGCTTGAATCGATCGCCACTGGGCTTAACTCCGATGAGTGATCTAACTTCGGCTGTTGATAGAATCCAACCAGAGGCGATCGCCTGTTCCAGCGCTGCGTAATGTTGTAAAGGGTCGCGAGTTGCTGCAATATGTCTGGCGATCGCCTCGATGAGTTCAAGAAAGTTTTCTCTGTCTTGATTTATAGCTGTTGAGGTCGTAGGTTCGATCGCTTCTGTTTTGAAAATTTCGGTGTGGCTGCTCTCAAAATCAGATAGGGTGCCGCCAGATTTTAGATGCTGATTTAACTTGTCCAGTTGATCTAGTTGGTCACTGGATATTTTGCCTCGGGCTACTGGTTCGATCGATAAAGCTTTTATGCGATCGTACACAGATTGCTTGCTGCTTAGGTTGTAGCGCTCTTGCAGGCTTGCGATCGGGTAAGTTTCCATAGTCCAGTTACTTGTCCAGTTTGGTACTGGACAAATTGTAACTCGGATTAGTCCAGTCGATCACTGGACAAGTGACTGGATTAAAAAAAACCTTTTTTATGGGGGGTAGAAACGCCTTGCGAGACGTTTATAGATTACCAACTGAGTAACGCCTGTAATTGCTCAGCGTTTAATCCTGTCAATGACGATCCGCTTGACACTAGCGCTTTGAGTAGTTACTTTCGTCATCGGAGCTATCGGTTGACAGGCCAAGTGTTTACACCGCACATGGTGAGGGATTCCATTGTTACTCACCTTAAATTGTCGGGAGCGGAGGATACAGTGCTGACGGCTTTGGCGGAGTTGATGGCTCACTCTCAGAAGACTTAGGCTCAAATCTATGATCGCCGCACTCCTTCTGAGAAGGTGGCTCCGGCTTTGGAAGTGTTGCAGTCGCTCTCGGCCGGAATTCTGCCCGAACCAATGGTGGAACCGTTGGTGGTGGTTTCATTTGAGAATGATGCTAACACTTGACTATTACAGCACTTTTGCGGGTTCGTGAAGTACAAACAAATCGGTTTTAGGGGCAGAACCCCCGTGCCTGCCCCGATTCCGGGTTGTTAAGCTGTACTTCATAAATTCAGTTAAATCCTGACATCGGATACTGATTCAGTGACCTAAATCCCGATCGCTCTGGGGAGTTGTAGTTTCGCTGCTGCCGAAACTCACTTTAACCGAAACGAATCCAGGAAAGTTTTGGCTCGGGTTGGCGTGCCTGACGACACCACGATGATTAGATACAAGGTTCCTGGTGCAATGATGCAGCGCTTTATTAGCTTCTGATTTGGATATTTCTCGCTGGTGTAATTTAGTTCAATTCCGGGATTGCCGTTCAACGCAAATTTTCTTTGGCTAATAAGCCTATAATTCGATTGTGGTTTCGCAGCTATGTCGGCTAGTAGATTCGCCTCCTTTCCCCTCACTTTTGCTGACATATCCCACAAGGCTACGGTGAAAACTTCTTGCTCGGTGCGGACTGTGTAATCTTTTTGGGTTCCATTCCCCATTAAGTTTCTTTCGATGTTTCCGATGGGCATTAGGATTGAAAATTGCTCTTCTTTTGGCGATAGTAATTTCCATTCAGCGAATGCGATAGTCTGGATGTGCGATATCTCGCCTTGTGCTGAGGTTGAATCCCCGGTTGCTGGATAACTGAATCCTGTAGCCAGTAAAACTGTCATAGCAATTAATGGTTTTTTCCACCAAGACATAAGCAGGCTTGCCTCCAAGTTTATCCTTCGATCTTACGGGGTTAAAGGTTATTCAGCTAAATCTTGACCTCTGCAAGTATTGCGTGCGCGCTCTCCTCTATTAGGCGTTGCTGAATACAGGTATGAATTCAAGTTTTTGGAATGGCTATAAGCCAAGTAGAGTGAGTTTTGTAACATCAAACAAAAAGTTTATTCATACGCCAGAATCAGCAACGCCTATGCCTTTTCCGGTTGTTGCCGGAGAACTCACAAGCTGTTTGAACTGGGCAAATTCCACCATCCGCCGACGATCGCCAAAACATCGGTGGATGCAAGAAAGGCCCGCGTCGGTTGCCATCGCAAGATCCTCCTCAATAGCTGAAGCTACGGCGCGAGATGGGTAGCCGATCGCCTCTCGGATTCTCTGGGCTCCGTTGTGGGCGATCGAGCTGTCGCTCAAGCCGCTCGCTCGTTACCCCGGTGTGACGGGAGGAATTGATGGGGAGCATCTCAATTATGCAATGAGTATAAATACTTGCAACAGTCCTATGCAAGAATTATGTAAAATGTAAAAACACACTTACGAGTGAGAAAAATATGACCCCAGAAGAAACTCAAGAACTGCAAAAATGTCTAGAAAAAGTATCCGCTATCTTACTCAAGAATACACCATCAGAACAGCTAAAAGACTTTGGCAGTATTGAATTAGCGGTTAGAGATCATGTCCTCAAAGAAGTAGCCCCAGAGATTGGAAAATTTTTTAAGCAGCAGCAGCCAAACAGAAGCAGGCAGAGCCAGAGAAATCCAGACCTGCATGGGTAAATGGCGAGTAAGAGAAAAACAAAGTAAAAAACTCGGACTAAAGAAAGGGACAAGATTAAGCCCTCACTTAGAAAAATGCTGCCTAATATTGAGCGCCAACGTATCCTATGCTAATACCACCAAAGACTTACAACAACTGACAGGAATATACGTATCCCACAGTACGCAACAACGGCTAGTACATCGCCAAGAATTTGTGGAGGCTGTAGCAGAGAAAACTGTTACCGCTTTGAGTTTAGATGGAGGCAAGGCAAGATTAAGAACCGACTTAGGAGAAGCCAGTGAATGGCGAGACTACAAAGCCGTGGCGTTGCATCATCAACAGTGTGCCGCTTTCTTTCAAGATAATAACAAGCTATTGGATTGGGTGAATCGACAACCTTTAGGTGAGCCAATTACTTGTTTGGGTGATGGACATCCAGGGGTCTGGAATTTGATAGCTGGGATTGCTTCATTTGAGAAACGTTTAGAGATTTTAGATTGGTATCACCGATGCGGAAAACCTCTACAAACTGGGTGGCTCTAATCAACGCTTGCGAACAATGGAGGCTCATCTGTGGCATGGTCAGGTCGATGAGGCAATCACTGCTGTGGCTGACTGGGATGTACCTCACGTCAAGAACTTTCTGGATTATTTAGCTAAACAGACGGGAATCCCCACACTATACCGCTTCGGTTAGTGTGGGATGAAAGACGCGGTGAGGTGAGGATTCCACCCGAAGAGCAATCTCACAGGCGCAAGCATTGAGCAGTGAGCGGGTGGATGACGAGACAAACAAATTCTTCGACGTGTCAATACTTGGTGGTAAATACTAGCAATTAAGGCTAGAAACCTCTCTTATTTTATGGATAAAACATTCACTCATGCACTTGACATCAAGTAACGTATTCGGGTACATTAACACTAATTGATGCGTAGCGACTGCAATCAAACATTTACTACTCAATGAGAACTTCTTACCAGTATCGATTACGTCCAACAAAGTTGCAAGCCACTGAGATTGACAGATGGCTGTCTCTGCTGTGCGCTCAGTACAACTATTTGTTGGCAGATCGATTTAATTGGTACGAACAAAATCGTTCTCCCATCAATGCGTGTCCGCTAGTTTGCCACTTACCCGAACTGCGGGAAAATCCCGACTATTACAGCCAGAAAAAGACGTTACCTCAACTCAAGAAAACTCATCCTTGGTATGCCGGAGTTTACTCTCAAGTTCTTCAAGATGTAGTTAAGCGAGTTAAGGTAACTTTTGATCGTTTCCTGAAAGGTGATAGCAACGGGAAACGCAGCGGTAGACCCAGGGTAAACGCATCTTAACTGGAACCCAAAATATGCTACAGTTAAATCCGACTAAATTTCAATGTAGTTTGTT
>NZ_JAUBPB010000104.1:0-16986 GCF_036700545.1 Microcoleus sp. SVA1B4 | reverse complement strand
CTAATTGCTATTACCAGATTGATAAGTTACCGCTTGATGTTAGGGAGTGGACTTGTCCTAATTGCGGTACTCGTCATGACCGTGATGGTAACGCCGCAACAAACATTAGAGCGGAAGGCATCAGGATACTACAGACGGATGGAACAGCCGTTTTTGCTAACGGAGGGGAAGTAAGACCAAAGATTGGACGCAAGGCTGTTCTGAGGCATTCCTCTGTGATGTTAGAAGCCCACACTATAATCGTTTCGATTTAGTGTGGGTAGTTCACCATCTTCTACTATTCTCAGCCAAGCTGCACAGTAAGCCGAGATCCGATCGAGTGTCCAGCGTCCTCAAGTCTGCGGGCCATCCCTAGGGTCGATCAATGCAGGCGGACAACTGAGTACAATGAGAAAATCCTTTCGTGCGATCGGTATTTGTGTCTGTGTCGGCAAATCAAGCTCCCATCTTCATCTTAGTTGACGGCCACTCCCTGGCCTTTCGCTCCTACTTCGCCTTCGCCAAAAGTCGAGACGGAGGCTTGCGAACTACGACAGGCATTCCCACCAGCGTCTGTTTTGGCTTTCTCAAGTCGCTGCTGGAAGTTATGGCGGCCCACGACCCCCAGTACATGGCGATCGCCTTTGACCTCGCCACACCCACATTTCGCCACGAAGCAGACGAAACTTACAAAGCCGGTCGTGCGGAAACTCCCGAAGATTTTATTCCCGATATCAAAAACCTGCAAGAACTCCTCAGCTATTTGAATTTACCTGCAATAACTGCTCCGGGCTACGAGGCCGACGATGTTTTGGGAACTTTGGCAAACAAAGCCAGCGCGGCGGGTTATCAGGTCAAAATCCTCACGGGCGATCGAGATTTGTTTCAATTAGTAGATACCGAAAAACAAATCAGCGTATTATATTTGAGTACCGATGAGCTCAGGCGATCGGGCAAAGGCAAATCCCAAGAATACGGCCCGGAAGCAGTCAAAGAAAAACTCGGTATTTTGCCCGAACAAGTAATAGATTACAAAGCCTTGTGCGGCGACAAATCCGACAACATCCCCGGAGTGAAAGGCATCGGCGACAAAACCGCCCTGCAATTGCTGGAAGCTTACAATTCCCTTGATGGAATTTATGCAGCCATCGATGAGATTAAAGGAGCAACTAAGAAAAAGCTAGAAGAAGGCAAAGAAGCTGCTTACCATTCTCAACGCATGGCGACAATTGTCCAAGACGTGCCATTAGAAATCAACTTAGAGGATTGCCAGCTTATAGGTTTTGACGAATCAGCCTTGATTCCCATGCTGGAAAAGTTGGAATTTAAAACATTTTTAAGCAAAGTTAAACAAATTCAAAAGCGCTTCGGCGGCGTAGAAGAAAAGGAAAAACCACAAGAAGAATCCTCGTTCCCCGGCTCTGCCCGGGAACGCATATCCAGAGGCTCTGCCTCGTCGAAAAACACCCTAGAACAGCCATTGGGGGGTGTAGAAAAGCCCTTGGAGGGTGTAGAAAAGCCCTTGGAACAGGGCGGGCAAGATGCCCACCCCACAATCAATTCCTCCGAAGATGAAGCATTAGCTTTCTACAGTTTGGCAGAAACCAAAGCCGCCCAGCAGGAAAACAAACTGCCAATTAAACCCCGAATAATTCAAACAACCGAACAGTTAAACGAATTAGTCCAACTGCTGCAAACCTTCACCGACAAAGCCTCACCCGTGGCGTGGGATACCGAAACCACCGCCATCGAACCGCGAGACGCCGAATTAGTCGGAATTGGCTGCTGTTGGGGAACCGGCGAACAAGATGTAGCTTACATTCCCACCGGACACAAAACGGGCAAAAACTTGGACAAAGCCACAGTTTTAAATGCTTTGCGTCCGATTTTGGAAAGCGAGAATTATCCCAAGGCGCTGCAAAATGCTAAGTTTGATCGATCGATCCTGCGCTGTCAAGGAATCAAACTAGCCGGAGTCGTCTTCGACACCATGCTAGCCAGTTACGTACTCAATCCCGAAACCAGCCACAGCCTCAGCGAACTGTCAAAGAAATACTTAGGAATTGTCGCCAAAAGTTACAATGAATTAGTATCGAAAAACCAAACAATTGCTGACATCAGTATTCGAGAAGTAGCCGACTACTGCGGCATGGATGTTTACACTACATTTCACTTAGTTGGGGAACTCAAAGCAAAATTGAAGGAAGATGATAGAACTAGCTTTCCCGGAAAAACTTTGGAGGGGTTATTGCTGGAAGTAGAACAGCCCCTAGAACCAGTTTTAGCAGAAATGGAATATTGCGGAATTCGCATTGATTCAGCATATCTGCAAGAACTATCGCAACAGCTAGAAAAGAGCTTAAAAGAAATAGAAGAAAAAACTTATCAAGCAGCCGGGAGAAAGTTTAATTTAGGTTCCCCGAAACAACTCAGCGAAATCTTGTTAGAAAAAATCCCGGATGAGTTTCAGAAAAAGTCTCGCAAAACTAAGACAGGATACTCTACAGACGCCGCTGTATTGGATAAATTGCAAGGAGACCACCCGATTGTAGACGATTTATTAGAACACCGAACATTATCCAAGTTGAAATCAACTTATGTCGATGCTTTGCCGCAGTTAGTGCGTGCAGATACCGGGCGAGTGCATACAGATTTCAACCAAACTGCAACTGGTACGGGAAGGCTTTCTTCTTCCAATCCCAATTTACAAAATATTCCCATCCGCACCGAGTTTTCGCGGCAAATTCGCAAAGCTTTTTTACCCGAAGAAGGTTGGCTGATGGTGTCGGCTGACTATTCTCAAATCGAACTGCGAATTTTGGCTCATTTGAGTCAAGAACCTGTTTTAATCGAAGCTTACCAAAACAATCGAGACGTGCATACCGTGACGGCTCAACTGTTGTTTGAAAAGGAAGAAATAACTCCCGACGAGCGCAGGTTTGGCAAGACGATTAATTTTGGGGTAGTTTACGGTATGGGGGCGATTAAGTTTGGCAAATCGATGGGTAAAAGCGCAGCAGATGGCAAAGAGTTTATTAAGCGATTTAACGAGCGTTACAGTAAAGTTTTTGAATATTTGGAGAAAGTAAAAAAAGAGGCGATCGCCCTCGGATACGTTACCACAATTTTAGGCCGCCGCCGTTACTTAAACTTCGAGAGCGAAAGCCTCCGCGACTTAAAAGGCCGCAATCCCCAAGACATTCACTCCGATCGACTTAAATCTCTCAGCAGAGATGATGCCCAATCTTTGCGGGCCGCAGCCAACGCTCCCATTCAAGGCTCCAGTGCTGATATCATTAAACTTGCCATGATTGAGGTACACAAAATTTTGCAAAACTATCAGGCGCGGCTGCTGCTGCAAGTTCACGATGAATTAATCTTTGAAGTCCCTCCCGATGAATGGGAAGAATTGCAACCAAAAATTAGAAGTGCGATGGAAAGTGCTCCGACAATTATAAGTGCGATGGAAAATGCTCTGCCGAAAAATACAAGTGCGATGGAAAATGCGCCAGGTATGGTACCGCTGATAGTTGACATCCACGCTGGGCAAAATTGGATGGAAACTAAATAAAACACAGAAATATGAGCCAACTTAAAATCGCCATTTTCCCCAAAATAAAAACCTTAAGTGCAGTTGCTATGCTATTGCTACTATTTGGTTGTCCGCAAAAGTTTGCACCGAATAACTATGCTGTCAAGCGAGTCAGCGACGGCGACACCCTTGTCGCCAGCGATGCCGCCGGCAAAGATATCAAAGTGCGTTTTGCCTGCATAGATGCACCGGAAGTCGCGCACACCAATGCTGAAAAAAATAGCAAAGCAGCAGCAAAAAAAAATCAGTTTAAGTGGGGAAATCTAGCGCACCAAAGAATGCAGCAGCTTGTCAATCAAGGGGGCGGTCGCGTTGTTTTGACCGTCACCGATACTGACCGCTACGGCCGCAAAGTTAGCGAAGTTCGCTTGCCAAATGGTACATTTGCCCAAGAAGTTTTGACCCGCGAAGGATTAGCAATGGTTTACCGTCCTTACTTGAAAAACTGTCCGAGTGCAAGTATTCTGGAACAAGCGGAAGCCGAAGCTAAGAAAAATCGCCGCGGCGTTTGGGGAGATTCTAAATTTGTTCCCGCGTGGGATTTTCGCAAGAAATGATTGAGTCATTGGTTATTGGTTATTGGTGGTTGACAGTTGACTGTTAACTGTTACCAGTTCTCCATGCCCCATGCCCCACGCCCAATTCTCCATGCCCTATGCCCTATGCCCAATTCCCAATTCCCCAACAAATGTGATAGGCTCCAGATAAACTAATAGACTGCTGACAAAAGCGGTCTATTGCAATCACCCAAAATTAACTTTACCGGACATCAATGAATATCAAACATCTGGTTATTTCCGGCATGGCCCTGCTCCTCGGTACTACAATCGTAGGAAATGCTATTGCTCAAGGACTGACGGACGACCAAAAAACGGTTGTTTGTCGCTTGAAAACTGAATTTGATCAGCGGAAAGGCAACGGTCAAAAATTAGTATTTGTGCCGTTGCTGGGCCAAGTTCGCAAGCAAGTTTCATCTCCTTTTAGAGCCACGCTGCATCCTAATGTGGAGTATGTTTTTGTTGCCACTTGCGACGGAAATTGCCAGGATTTAAACTTATCTCTCAAGGATGCAAGCGGTCAGGAAGTCGCTGTGAGTCAAAAAACAGGGGAACTGGCGTCAATCTCTTTTACTCCCCCATCCCAAGGCGAATATCAAATCAGTGCTAAGCCTGGGGAATGCACGACGGCAGAGGGTTGCAGTTACGGCCTGGGAATCTTCGTTCCAGCAAGTGCTAGCGTACCTAATGCTTCAAGAATTCCTGCTGAGATAGCACAATTTCGACTTTGCCAGTAGGGGAACAAGGATAGAGTTGTAGGTTGCCAGGAGAGTAGAGTTTTTAATCAGAAATCTAACTCATAACTTGCAACTTATAACTCGCAACTTATCTCGCAACCACGCCCGACGGTGAGTAGGTTCTTAATCACTCAAACCCTCCCTTTGATTGTTTCTTCCTTCTTTCTTCTTCCTTCTGCTATAATTTGTTACGCATAACTCATCCAAACTGTCAAGCCGATCGAGCTGTGGAACCCTGCAAAGACCCCATAACTGCCGAAAGCTGGCTTGAAGCCAGAACTTTATTTACCCTCAGACAGGCATCAATTAGAATATAGATGGTGCCTCTCAAAGGTGACGAGTACATTGCCCATGTCTTTAACCTTAGCTTTGAAAAATCAACTGCAGAACCGTCCTCAAATAGGGTTGAAAAGTCTGTTGGGCCGCTTGGGTATCAGGCAGAAAATCGGCTGCGGATACGCATTGGTCATTGGTATTGCCGTTTTGGGTGCTGTGGCGGGACGGGGAGTAGAATCCTATCACAAACAGCAAGTTAGAGAAAAACTAGCGATCGACCGAGACAAAGCGGAAATCTTAACAAATCTCAATCACACGGTGCAGGAAGTCAGAATTCAGCAGCAAGAGCTCGCGAGTCTGACGGCCAAACCGCAAATTTTCGATCGCGAACGATCGGAATTCCTGACTCGCGTTGCTCAGATGAGCGGCATCCTCGAACAACTGCAAACCCCGTCGCCGACGAAGAATCCCGATATTGCCAAAGACTACCAACAGCTTCAACAGTTCGCTCAAGCCAACGGCAAAACCGTAGAATCATACTTTCAACAAGTACAAAAATTGTTGGCTACTGCGAAATTATCTGCTTTGAATCCGCAACAGCAGCAGGCTTTCGGGCGGAATTTGAACAATTTTGTGGCTGGCGAAACTGCTTTGAAACTCAAACAGTTTTCCGAGGATTCAGCCCAACTGGCCGTCAACTTTCGCGAGAAAGCAGACGAGGCATTTAGAACCTACCAGGAAGCAGAAAAACTTGGAACTCTGATTCTGGTTTGCTCTCTAGCAGTATCCGCTGGTCTGGCAGCCGTACTTGCAGCATACACCAGCCGGGCGATCGCCCGCCCCTTAGAAGCCACCACCCTCATCGCTCAGCGAGTTACCGAAGAATCTAACTTTGATTTGCAAGTACCCGTCACTACTTCCGACGAAGTGGGAATGCTAGCAATTTCCCTCAACGAACTAATCCAAAGAGTAGCAGAATACACAGAAGAATTGCACGAAGCAAAAGTAGCCGCCGAAGCTGCCAACCGCTCGAAAAGTGCATTTCTCGCCAACATGAGCCACGAACTACGCACCCCCCTCAACGCCATCATTAACTACAGCGAAATGCTGCAAGAAGATGCTCAAGATTCCGGTTCAGAAGACTTTCTCCCGGACTTAGAAAAAATTCAAACCGCAGGCAAACACCTGCTGGATATGATTAGCGACATCCTCGACATTTCCAAAATAGAAGCAGGTCACGTCACCCTTTATTTGGAAAACTTCGACGTGGCGACCATGATTGAAGAAGTGATGACTACTGCTCAACCGCTAGTAGAAAAAAAAGGCAATTCTTTAGCACTGAAAACCAAAGGCGAACTCGGTACAATGTACGCCGACCAACCGAAAGTGCGGCAAATTCTCCTTAATTTGCTCAGCAATGCTGCCAAGTTTACCGAAAAAGGCGTCATTACTATCGGCGTCGAAAGAATGAAAATAGAAAAATCAAGACCGACCAAACAAAATAAAAATAATGATATTCACTCTGGTTCAAACTACACTTCTCAAGTTTTAATGTTTCGAGTCAGCGACACCGGCATCGGCATGACAAACGAGCAATTAGAGCAGATATTTAAACCTTTTACCCAAGCTGATGCTTCGACTACCCGCAAGTATGGAGGGACGGGTTTGGGATTGACAATTAGCCAGCGTTTGTGTCAAATTCTCGGAGGCGAAATTAGCGTTGAAAGCGAGGACGGGAAAGGTTCAACTTTTATTGTCAGTCTCCCGGAACGGGTTGTGATGCAGGCATGAAGTCAATCGATTTTAGATTTTAGATTTTAGATTTTAGATTGGAGATTTTAGATTGGAGATTTTAGATTAAAGAATTTAAGCATTGAAGCATTGAAGCATTGACCAAGACTTTCAAAGGTGGTACCCGCCACGTGATTTATCCGTGGAATCAATCCAAAATCGAAAATCGAAAATCCTTGCGTCCCCCGAATTTATCCCTGGGGTCAATCCAAAATCTAAAATCTAAAATCTAAAATCGAATGATCCCACGGATCAATTCGGGGGGCAAGTTTCTCGGATACAGGTTTTTTATTTCTGGGTCCTGAGTCTGCGAAGGAATGAATCCGGGGGCTTGTATCCTGGATGCTTTCGGTGAGGCAAGATATGGATTTGGACGCGGATACACGGATTAATTATTGAGCATTTGTCATATCATGTCCGGTCAATTAACCATAATTCCTGTAGGGGCGGGTTCGCCAAGATATTGAATAGAAACGGGAAAATCTGTAAACCCGCCCCGGCATTTAATCGCGCTCAATCATCGGACATGATATCAATAGTCAGGAGGCAGATATTCCAGGAAAAAGAAAGAGGGAGGAAGGAAGAGGAAAATTTTAAAATGTATTGATATATCAATTATCACAATAAAGAATAATTAACAACCCGGACTAACGCACAGACTCTATCTGTAGGTGCGCCGTGTGCACCTTACATATAGGGGTTCTGCGTAAGTTTTGATAATTCCCAGGTCAAAACCTGGGAATATAGCAAGCCTAAAGAAGAAAGCCTTGTACAACAGTAGTTTTCAAGACTCCTTCAAAAGTGCGTTCTGTCTTGTCCAGCAGCACAACGACATTGCGCCGATTCGGAGACAAACGAACTTCTCGGATTGAATAAGAGAACACCCAATCTTGAAAATTGTTCAGCGTTCCGAGGACACGCTGCCGACCGTTATGATTAATTACAAGACGCATGGCGGCGCTTTCTCTGCCAGCAGAAGCATTTTTTTGCCGCTGTTCTAGGCGAATTTGTAAAGGCTTTGCTGTATTGACTCTGACGGCGACTGTCTCGCTTCCATTGGCTCCGGGAGTACGAGAAATAATGTTCAGTTTAGTTCCAGCTTGAGGAGGAGTTAACTTCAAAGTTTGCCTGCTATTCCAAGTTTTTTTAAGCAAGTCATCTTCTGCCATTTTAGTGCTTTTATTCGAGTCTGGTTCGCCATATTTAGTTTCGATACACCCATTTCTGATGCAGGAATTTGCAGCAACTTGGACAATTTGCAATTCTGCTTTGGGAATTCCCGCTCCAGTATCTCTGGAACTTTCTAGATACAAGTAGTAATTGCTGTCGGCGGAAAAACCCGACATCCGGTGTGCGGCACGCCAGGTACTTGCCAAAGCTTCAGGGGCTAGTGCGATCGCGGCACTTGCTATAATTCCTAACGAAATTAAAGGTAAAATTTTCATAGCTATCTTTTCCATGTGTGAGAGTTATAGCGGCTGTTATTGATGAGTAAAACAATAACGCTTCGGGTTTCGCTATAGGACTGTGACGGTTCTCAAGTCCTCTCTCCTATTTACATGAGTGTTTCTGCATTTTCCGTAGCAGGAGACTGTTTAAGAATGTGCCGTTTTTTCAAGTGGCACTAAAAACATTTTTAATGTGAGAGTGGGTCTTATCTCACATCTTGCACTATTCTCAAGAACAGGCAAGATGCCTGTTCCACAAAGAGTGAATTTTATTCTTGTGGAACAGGCATCTTGCCTGTTCATAAAAAGCTTATTGACAATGGTGCAACATCTCAGTTTTATCCAAGAGTCCAACTTTTAGGCGCAAAAGTTTGCTTTTCCTTGCGAGGGACTGCAACCAAGGACGGAAATACCTATCTCAAGATAGGGGAACACCGATCCGCCCCCCCTCTGCAACTCCCTACAATGACAATTGTACGGGCCATTAAGCAATTGCCTCTACAGCAATCATCATTTTTAATTCAGGGAATTAAAATTTATGCAACCGAATAATCCAAACCAATTTACAGAAAAAGCCTGGGAAGCCCTCGCGCGCACCCCCGAAATCGTCAAAGCAGGTCAGCAGCAGCAGCTAGAAAGCGAACATTTGATGAAAGCTTTGCTGGAACAAGAATCGGGACTCGCTAGCAGCTTGTTTAACAAAGCGGGAGTTTCTGTAGCAAAATTGCGCGATCGCACTGATGAGTTTATCAGTCGCCAGCCGAAAATCTCAGGAAGCGGCGGCAACGTTTATCTAGGTCGTTCTCTCGACACTTTGCTCGATCGCGCCGAAACTTATCGCAAAGACTACGGCGATGAATTTATATCGATCGAGCATTTGATACTAGGTTACGTTAACGACGATCGTTTCGGCAAAAATTTACTACAAGAATTTAAACTAGATGAAGCCAAGCTCAAAGATATCATTACCCAAGTCCGGGGGAAGAACAAAGTGACCGATCAAAATCCAGAAGGCAAATACGAAGCGCTGGAAAAATACGGCCGAGATTTGACTGAAGCCGCGCGTCAAGGCAAACTCGATCCGGTAATCGGACGGGATGACGAAATCCGCCGCACGATTCAAATTTTGAGCCGTCGCACCAAAAATAACCCGGTATTGATTGGGGAACCGGGAGTCGGCAAAACTGCGATCGCCGAAGGACTCGCCCAGCGAATTATCACCGGAGATGTGCCGCAATCTCTCAAAGACAGACAATTAATTAGCTTAGATATGGGCGCATTAATTGCCGGGGCAAAATTCCGGGGAGAATTTGAAGAACGCTTGAAAGCGGTGCTCAAAGAAGTGATGGACAGCAACGGCAAAGTCATCTTATTTATCGATGAAATTCACACCGTTGTCGGTGCCGGCGCAACTCAAGGCTCGATGGATGCCGGTAACTTACTTAAACCCATGTTAGCGAGGGGAGAATTGCGCTGTATCGGTGCAACAACTCTCGACGAATACCGCAAGTACCTCGAAAAAGATGCTGCATTAGAACGTCGCTTCCAGCAAGTTTATGTTGACCAACCGACAGTTGAAGATACTGTCTCGATTTTGCGGGGCTTGAAAGAACGGTACGAAGTTCACCACGGCGTTAAAATTTCTGACAGCGCCCTAGTGGCGGCGGCTACTTTGTCTACTCGATATATTAGCGATCGCTTCCTTCCAGACAAAGCCATTGACTTAGTGGACGAAGCAGCGGCTAAACTCAAAATGGAGATTACCTCCAAGCCGGAAGAACTAGACGAAATCGACCGCAGGATTTTGCAGCTAGAAATGGAAAGACTGTCGCTGCAAAAAGAAAGCAATGCGGCTTCGATAGAACGCTTGGAAAGACTGGAAAAAGACTTAGCGAACCTCAAGGAACAGCAAAGCGCTTTGAATGCCCAGTGGCAATCGGAAAAAGGTGTCATCGGCAGCATTCAAAAGATTAAAGAACAGATTGATAAGGTGAATATTGAAATTCAGCAAGCTGAATTAAAATATGACTTGAACCGTGCTGCTGAGTTGAAATATAGCAAGTTAACCGAATTGCAAAAACAACTGCAAGAAGCAGAAGCTCAACTGTCAGCAACTCAAACCACAGGCAAAACTTTGCTGCGGGAAGAAGTTACAGAAGGTGACATTGCCGAGATTATTTCCAAGTGGACGGGAATTCCGATCAGCAAGTTGGTTGAATCGGAAATGCAAAAACTTCTGCACTTGGAAGATGAACTGCACAAGCGGGTAATTGGACAGGATGAAGCGGTGACGGCTGTTGCAGATGCAATTCAGCGATCGCGCGCAGGTTTAGCCGACCCAAATCGTCCGGTTGCGAGTTTTATCTTCCTCGGCCCCACGGGTGTTGGCAAAACTGAGTTGGCGAAAGCATTAGCGTCTTATCTGTTCGACACGGAAGAAGCGATCGTGCGAATTGATATGTCGGAATACATGGAGAAACACGCAGTTTCGCGGTTAATTGGTGCGCCTCCGGGATACGTTGGCTACGATGAAGGTGGACAATTAACTGAGGCTGTGCGCCGCCGTCCTTACTCAGTGATTCTATTCGATGAAATCGAGAAAGCGCACCCGGATGTCTTCAACATCATGCTGCAAATTCTGGATGACGGCCGCGTTACCGATGCTCAAGGTCACACGGTAGACTTTAAGAATTCTGTGATTATTATGACATCGAATGTCGGCTCTCAATACATCTTAGATGTGGCGGGAGATAACGAACAAATGCGGAGTCGGGTGATGGAAGCGATGCGGGGAACTTTCCGCCCGGAATTCTTGAACCGGATTGATGAGATGATTATTTTCCACGGTTTGAGTAAGGCGGAATTGCGGCAGATTGTGCTGTTGCAAGTGAAGCGCTTGGAAAAACGGTTAGCCGATCGCAAAATGTCTCTGAAATTGTCGGAATCTGCGATCGATTTCTTAGCAGAAATTGGTTACGATCCGGTTTACGGTGCGCGGCCTCTGAAGCGGGGAATTCAACGCGAGTTGGAAACGCAAATGGCGAAGGGTATTTTGCGGGGAGATTTTGCTGACGGCGATACCATTTTTGTGGATATCGAGAATGAAAGGTTGGCGTTTAAGCGACTGCCGGCACAGTTGGTGACTGCGAAATAATTTGAGTAGGGTGGGCTGCGGCCCACCTTATTTTTTTGAGGCGATGGTTCTTTTTTTTACTGCGGATGAACGCGGATGGGATTGCGGGCGATCGTTCTTAAGGGCGATCGCTTTCTGATTTATCTTTTTTCTGTTCTTGACGTTCTCTGACTGCTTTAGCTGCCACATGGGAAAGCAGGTTTGCGAGCGTTCTATCTTCCTCTTCGGCCCATTCGGACAAGGCTTGATGAACGTCTTCTGGAAGTGTAACTGTGACTCGCATTCGTGAAGGCATGGGCTGGCATGGTTTTACTTCAATTGTCTTCAATCTTACACTCCAACACCTTTCAGTATCGCGCCGTCTTCAACTCGGGCGATCGCTCCGGGATTCGTCCTTTTTCTGCTCTTGGCGCTCTCTAACAGATTTCGTCAGCAGGTAAGTTGTCAAACTGCTAACGGATCTGCTTTCTTCTTCTGCCCATTCTTCCAGAGCTTTTTGAATTTCCTCTGGTAGGTATGCGGTAACTCTTCCCCGTGAAGCCATTCGTTGCACTGCAAAACATCTCAACACAGTCCATCTTACGCTGTTTTGAGTTAAGACCGATAAAAATATTTCATTTTAAGTTATTTTAACTCATTGTACGTCATTATGTGTTATAATACGACCTGTAAACAGTCAAAAGCCAGCCCCTTACTGTCCAAGGTTCCGGGCTGGCTCTGGCTCCAACAATTCACTGGAGACGGATTCTATTATGACGTACAAACAACGCTTGTGCTGTTGGGCGATCGCCCGTTTGTTACCCTCTGAGCAATGGATAATTGTTGCGCGCTTCCGCAGTCGTTCAGATGCAGACGGGCATTTTCAGTTTTTGCGACAAACTATACCTCACGTTAAGTTTGAGGTTGTGTTCGATTCCAGTGGGGACAGTCACCGTTTATCGGCGTTGGGCCGCCCTTCCAATCCCGTCACCAGCGCGTTATAAATGGTAATTTTCGCGGCGGTTTCAGTTAATTAAACATGGGCGATCGCACTTTTTTTGATAAGTGCGATCGTCCGTACCCTTTCAGCCAAATCAGAATTTATACTGGGGTGGCCTCAAGACTAAAATTCTCCGAACAGGAATTTATCAACCTTGGGCTGTGGTAAAATTATCGTATCCACAACACTTTCTCGTTACTTAAAAATATGCGATCGAAACTCGAAGAAATTACGCTTCAAGACAGAAATGCTGCTGAAATGGAAATTCGCGACAAGCAGAAGCAAATTAATTACGATACGAGAGACTATCCCCTCGAAATACTTGTTCAAAAATATATGGAAGGAATTAACGATGATACTAATAAGTTGTTTATTCCCGACTACCAACGCGAACTTGTTTGGGATGAAGCAAGGCAATCAAAGTTTATCGAATCGGTAATTTGGGGGCTGCCAATACCTTCTATATTCGTTGTTGATATCGGCCATGATGAAAATGATGAACCACGTTTAGAGATCGTATACGGTGCACAACGCATTCTTACCCTAACTAGATTTGTTAACAACGAATTAACCTTAATTGGACTCCAAAAAATAGAGCAGTTAAATGGATTTAAGTTTAGTGATTTACTCATGCCTCGCCAGAGGAACTTCAACCGAAAGACAGTTCGGACTATCCAATTAACTGAAGCTGCGAATGAGGAAGTCCGAAGAGATTTATTTGAACGGATACAATCCTTTTAATGGCAATGTAAATTCATTTTACCTACTGTACAAAACCCGAGGCAACCCGTTTAATAAATGTAGTGGCGCGTATTGAATATTTCCGCAATTAACTGCCATGTCACACTCATGAATACTGTATTTTTAGACTTTAATACACGCGCCAAAGAGGTGAACGATTACTTCATTTTTTTGGAAAGCTTGGAAAAACAGACAACGAAGTTAGCTTTATTCGATACTCGTGGCAAATACCAAATTCAAAGCCTCGATCCAGAGTTAGCAAAAACTCTCAAAGCTAATGCTTTTTTGTTGCTGTATAATTTAGTTGAATCCACTATGCGAAATGCGATTGAAGCCATATTTGAGGAGTTTAAAAATAAATCCATCTCCTTTGACCAACTCCAACCTGAAATTAAACTGATCGTCCTCCAAAATCTTAAAAATCGTTCTCCTAAGAAAATTTATTTAACAATTAATCAACTCTCTACTGATATCATCACAGCTACATTTGAACGTGAAGAACTGTTTTCGGGGAATGTGGATGCTAGGTTAATTAAAGAAATAGCAGACAAATACGGTTTTTCATATCAAACAGACTTTGCTAAGACAAAAAACGGGCAAAATCTTGTAGTGATTAAAAGTAATAGAAATGACTTAGCGCACGGCATTAAGTCTTTTGAGGAAGTTGGGCGAGATAAGACAATTAAGCAACTATTAGAAATGAAGGAAGAAGTCGTAGAGTATTTGACGCAAATACTGGAAAATATCAGAGATTATCTTGACAATGAAGAGTATTTGGAACTAACTACAGGTAATCCTTAATTTTAGGCTAAGAAACCGGGTTTCTCGGATGATTTAGGTAGGGTGGCGAGATATCTCGGAAGAAACCCGGTTTCTGGGAATGATGTGAAGGCTACTTCCGCACCATCACAGACTTAATTACAGCATTCGGCTGATACTTATTAGTCTGATAGAATCCCCCTTTACCAGCGCCATAAACTCCCGCAAATTGTTTCCCTTCAGCCTTGGGAACAAACATAATATTTCTAGTGGGTTGCTTGGCAAAAACCACATTTTCTCTCATTTCATTATCCACGTTATAAGATAAAGTAGCCTTGCCGTAAATTGCCTCAGCTTGTTTCAGAGTCATTCCTGGCCCGACGCCCTGAACTGTTTTATAATTAGAATTCTCAGTCATCAAAAGTTCAATGACATCGGTATCTTTTAGCTTTGTACCCGCAGCGTAGATAATCCGATATTGCACTTTTCCCGATCGACTGACAGCCACAGAATCAAAGTCTACCATAAAAGGAGACTGAACTTTAAACTGCGCTGTGGAACCCAGAGCCTTTTTCAATTGTCCGAAAGTCATCCCCACCTTCGCCGCTCCAATTGTGCGATCGGAAATTGTTAAACTTGCAGAAGGTGTTTTTTGAGCAGTTTTTGCCGTTTCGCCTAGCTTATTTGCACCCCCAGGCGCAACAGCGGAACCCGGAACCGAAATTAAGGTGAGGTAACTGCCGATCGCCAATAAAACAGCTATCATTGATCCAGACAAAACTTTAAGATTCAACATGACTAATTCTCCTAGATTTCAAATGCGACTATCTACCCGCATCTTTTTGACTATCCTGGGCCTCACCCTCCTAGTTTGGATTCTCAGAGGTGTTGGGATATTGACATTCATTCCCGGTGGTGTTATCTGGATACTAATTTTGTTGTCTTTTGTTGCGGGTATCCTCAGCACTTTACTCCGTCGGTAAGCCAGCATCCGGCAAATAAAAATTAACAATTAACAATTAACAATTAAAACTTAACAAATTATTTTAATTTTGATTGTTTGATAGCCTTTCCCACTGTTACATTTAACTGAGCGCCGATCAGCATCACCAAAGAAGAAAGATCGAGCCACAGCAGCAACACAATAAAAGTTCCGATCGTGCCGTAAGTCCAACTGTAATTGCCCAAGTGCAAAACATAAAACCGAAATAAAGCTGAAAATAGCGCCCACAAAATAGCAGCAAAAACAGCTCCCGACAAAATAGGAATATCTGGTTGACGGCGGCTAGGCCCGTAGCGGTAAACAAAAGCAAAAGCCAGTGATATAATTCCCAAAGAAATCGGCCACCGCCACAACCGCCAAACACCTAACAGTTGCGACTCCAAAGGGCAATTGTCGGCGAGTAGCAGGCAATTTTGGACATTTTTTAAATTGCAATTGGCGACGGACTCCAGCAGGCAACTCTGGCGGGCAATAGCTTGTACAATTAAGTCGCTGACAAAGACTACTCCCGATGCTAGAATTAACAGCACAATTGTACCGATACTCAGGGCCAGAGAAATAAGTTTTGCTTTCCAAAAGGGTCGAGTTCGATCGCTCGGGATGTCATGGATGCGATCGAGTGCAGCCATCGCCGCGCTCATTACTCCAGAAAATGCCCAAATCGCCCCAAGAAAGCTCACCGAAAACAGCCCTTTACTGCGAGTTAACAGAATTTCTTTGATTAAGCCACCAATCAACTTCCGCACGTCATCGGGTATAATTTCGCCCAAAAGACGGGCGATTTGATAAAGTGTTGACTGCAAAGGTTCAAAGAGGGCGATCGCAGATAAGATAGCCAACAGCCCCGGAAACAGCGCCAGCATGGAATTGTAGGCCATTTCCGCAGACAGCCCCGGCAAGCGCTGTTCTCCTGCCTTCGTGGCGACTTCCTTGAGCGTGCCCCAAGTCAAACACCGACAAAACAGCCAAAAACCCCAAAATTTCCGTTTGAGAGCTCGAAGCAGCCTCAAAAATGCCTTAAACAAAGCTAAAATCAGGTAGCGCAACCAGTAAAAAATGTTCATAGCGCACAGGCAATGGGGCGAAAGATGAGGTACACAAGTCGTTAATTAATTAAGCCATTATCAACTCGCAATTGCCAATTCCCAATTCCCAAATCTAAAATCTAAAATCTAAAATCTAAAATCAATATTATGGCTCAGGATGTCAGACAGTGGTTAGATGAAATCAAGCGGCTGCAACAGCAGTTAACAGAAGTTTCGCGCGATCGCGATGAGGCTGGTGAAAGTGCGGCTCAGTGGCGCCAACTGTACAATACTGAAGCCGAGCAGCGGCGGAATGATGCTAAATTAACTCAGCAAAGCATCGCTTCTCTGGAAGCACAAATAGAGCAATTACAAAATTTTTCCTCCATTATGCCTGAAGGCGACGATGCTGGAGTTGCTCGCCAGCAGGAAATCGCACAACTGCAAACAGTAGGCGAACTTAAAGCTAAGTTAGCAGAAGTTCTCGAAGAGCGCGATCGGGCGATCGAACAAGTTAAACAACTCACTCAAGCCCTCAAACAAGAAGAAGCCCGTCACGCCGAAACTAGCAAAAATTTAACTAGCGCCCTCGGAGATGCCGTTGACTTGCTCACGAAAGCCCAAAATCCTGCCCCTGCAAAAACGGAAACAGTATATTCTTTAGAAATAGTACCTACTCGCACTGCAAATCCTGGCGAAACTGCTCTGGAAATCCGCCAAACTTCCGCCCCAGGCAAAAATCCCGCCCAACTTCCACCTTCTAAAAATCAGTTACTCGATTTACCGCCCTTTGGGAATTAGGAGTTACAAATTAAGGAATTGTCGGCATGGCGACTCCCCTTATGATCGCGAATTAAATAACTTACAATTTTAATTGTTATTGTGGGATGGGCGTCCCGCCCGTGCGTTTTGGACGGGCGGGACGCCCAACCCACATTAAAGAGTTGAAGTTATTTAATTCTAAGT
>NZ_JAUBPB010000103.1:0-17381 GCF_036700545.1 Microcoleus sp. SVA1B4 | reverse complement strand
GTCCAAAAAGGACGGGCGGGACGCCCATCCCACAATAACAATTAAAATTGTAAGTTATTTAATTCGCGATCCTTAGTTCCTTTGCCTACTCCGCACTATTTACGCTATGTATAGTATGGTTGCGTAAGTTTTGATGGTATCAGAAAACAATAGACCTCTTGCAAAAATAACTAGGACGGGCCGAAGAACACGTCCAATAAATTTATGAAAAGGACTTTTGCAAGAGGTCTAATAATCGGTAATTTGTACGCAAATATACGCAGACAAACCCGGATATAGAGTTGAGCTTATCTGCGTACATTAGCCTGCATCTGCGGTTTTATTATGCTTTATTCCCCGTAGTGGCCGCCGACAACCTTACCCCGAAACACAACATAATTGTAGATGTTGTAAAAAATCATAATCGGGATCAGAATGCCCATAAACACAATCATAAATACCAGGGCGCTGGGCGAAGCGGCGGCTTGGTAAATCGTGATTTGCGAGGGAATAATGTACGGAAAAACAATCAATCCCAAGCCGATGAAAGTAAGCAGAAAAATCAGAATCGTCCAGACAAACGGCGTGCGTTCTTCTTTGTTTGCGAGACTTTTCAGGAGCAGTCCTACCAACAGCACTCCCAGCAAAGGAATTGTGGCAAAGACATAAACTAGCGGTTTCTCGAACAACCTGGATCTAGCACTTTCGTAAAAAATCGGAGTGGCGATCGTAATTAAAATCGCTCCGATTAAAGTCGTCACTGCCGCAATTTTAGCCGTGCGATAGTGATTTGTTTGCAGTTCGCCCTCTGTTTTCATAATTAGATAGGTTGAACCGATCAAAACATAGCCTTGAATCAGCGTCAAAGCAACCAAGATCGATCGCCAATCCAGCCAATCCCAAGTAGAACCTACAAAATGACCAGCTTCATCAACCGCAATGCCTTCGAGCACAGCACCGAGGGCAAATCCTTGAGCTAAAGCTGCTAAAAAACTGCCAGCACCAAAGGCATAATTCCAGAATAACTTGCGATTAGAATGCTCGCGAAACTCAAAGGCTACAGCCCGAAATATCAAACCAAAAAGCATCATGCAAATCGGTATGTACAATGCCGTTAAAATCGTGCCGTAAGCGAGGGGAAATGCGCCAAACAGAGCGCCTCCCATCAACACCAGCCAAGTTTCATTCGCGTCCCAAACGTTGCCCAAACTCGTCATTAAAATGCCCCGGCGTTCCTCGTCGGAAGCAGTCAGAGACAGGATGCCTACTCCTAAGTCAAAACCGTCTAGCATGACATATAGCAGGAGAAACAAAGCCAAAACTACAAACCAAACTTGCGGGAGAAAATGCTCCAAAGCTTGCATAAAATCTCCTATTGTTGTGCTTCTACGGGACGTTGATCGGGAATGTGTTCTGCGGGTTGAGTTTCGATTGCAGGTTCATTGTCTAAACCAGGCACAGGCAGACTTAAATTAGGCCCTTGGCGGATAATTCTGCTGCCAAAATACAAGGCACAAACAAACAAAAAGCTGTAAACAACGGCAAAGAAACTAAGAGAAGTTAAAACATTGCTGGCGGGGATGTTTGACACCGCGTCAGCAGTGCGAATTTGCCCGTATAAAGCCCAAGGTTGTCGGCCGACACAGCGCACAATCCAACCCGATTCTACAGCAATATATCCCAGGGGAGCAGCTAATACCCAAGCGCGCATTAGCCAAGGTTGACTGCTAATATTTTCAGCAGAAAGTTTGCCTCGCATCCACTGAATTATACTGAATAGCATCAGTCCTAAAAAGAAGAATCCAATCCCGGACATGATGCGGAAACAATAGTAGATTAAACCCACCATTCTGGGTCTATCTTCGGGTTTCCATTCCTTTAAACCTAGCACGGGTTCGGATAGTTTTTGTTTGAATTCCAGAACGTATCCTAAGCCATTCGGTACGCTAATTTCCCAGTCATTTTTTTGGGCTTTTTCATTAGGCAAAGCTAGCAAAGTCCAATCGGCTGACTCTCCCGCTGGTGAAGTTTCCCACTTAGCTTCGATTGCTGCTAATTTAGTGGGTTGATAGTGATAGACTTGTTCAGCGCTCAAATGTCCGATGTATATCTGCAAAGGTGCAACGGCGATTGCTGTCGCTATGGCAATTTTTAAAGACTTGGAAAAAAAGGCTTGGTTGCGCTTATTGAGAATGTACCAAGCGCTAATTCCGCCAATGACAAACAGGGAAGTTTCTAACGTCGCAAAAAACATATGAAGAATGCTGTTTAATGCGAACGGGTTCATAATTGCTTGAAAGTAATCGCTGACAATAAACTTGCCATTGACCATTTCTCCGCCTGCAGGAGTTTGCAGCCAAGAGTTAGCGACTAAAATCCAGACTGTGGATAGGTTAGCGCCGAAGGCTACCATGATTGTAGCGAAATAATGGACGATCGGGTGAACGCGCTCCCAACCAAACAGCATAATGCCTAAAAAGCCGGCTTCTAGCATAAATGCCATTGAAGCTTCAAATCCCAAAATGCTGCCAAAAAAGTCACCTACTGCTTCAGAAAATGGTGCCCAATTCGTGCCAAATTGAAATTCCATCGGAATTCCTGAAGCTACTCCAATACCGAAGTTGAGGACGTATAGTTTAGACCAAAAACGAGCGTGATGGTAGTAGTCGGGATTGCGAGTTTTCAGCCACATTCCTTCAACAATTACCAGATAAATTCCCATTCCCGTAGTCAGAACTGGCCACAGCATATGGAATATGGCGGTTAGCGCAAATTGCATCCGTGACAGCGCCACGGTGTTAGATAAGATATCCATCGTTATATCCTTTGCTCAGTTCAAAAGAGGTTAGCTTGCACAAATTACATAATGGACACTGGTTATAATGTAGTGTAAAAATTTATGACATTTTGTAGAGTTGGCAACTTTTAAGGTTTTATACAGATTTCGGTTGTATTTTTTTTGTATGTTAAAATAGGTAGATTATGCTTTGTCGTTGGGTGGGGCGGGTTTATGAGATTGTGGGTTTGAGGCATTTATTGGCAGGTTTACCCGCCCCTACAAGATTTATGTTCGGTGATGGAAATATTATCTTAGCGAACCGTGACTGTATAAGTCAGTTTAAAGGGTTTAAAATTAGCTTTATTTTTGGCTGTTCCGCTCAATTCAAGTTCGTAAATCCCACCCTTGGGAAACACGATATCAGCCCCCGGAATCCCTTGATATTTCTCGGCAGATATGGCGGTTAAAGGTGGCTGCATCAGCGGCTTATCCCCATCTTTACGATTTTTCGGATAAACTTCTAACTTGCAATTGCACTGCTCTAGTGGGATAATTTGACCGCCCCTGCGAGTTAGGGCAAACCAGACTCTCGCAGGCTGTCCGGCGCGGGGATTGTGGTTGGGTTCGAGGTGAAAGGTAGCTGCGACATCTCCCGATACTTCGACTTCGTGCGCCAAAACTGAAATCGAGTTTAACTGCGGCGCGCTGGGAATTGTTGCTTCAATTAGAAATCCCAAAAATACTAACAATCCTAAAGTTTTACTTTTGTTTGACAGGTGAAACATAGAAATTTTCTAGTGATAAAACTGACCAAAACAAGCGCGATCGCACAAACATAACTAACACCACAACCACCGCTAACACGGCTGTCAGCAGTTGATTGTGCAACTTCCATTCAAAACCGCCGAGATAGTGGGAACCGATGAGTGCCGCGTGTACAGCGCACAACAAGAAAGCTGGAACGCTTAACAGGTGAAGGATTCGCCACAGTTGGCCTAAATAGTTTTGAATACGATCGCAACTTGTAACCGCCGCCGGCAACATCAACAGCAGCGACAGCATCCCAGCCGCCATTCCCAACTGATGCTGTGGCAACATAAAAGATAGCGCGTCAAAATTCCATTTCAGCGTATGATCCAGCATATGAAACGTGTGGGCGACTGCTAGGACAAACGCGCCCACACCCAAGGCGCGGCGATAGCGCAACAGTTGCGGCAAAAACTTGCTCACCGGACGCGCCAACAGTGCTAGCATCAAGCACAGCAGCGCTGCGTGGCCAGTAAAATCAACCATTTCATCGGTTCGCAGCAAGGTAAGAATCCCGATCGCCACCGTCACCCAACCACCCGCACGAAACAGTTGACTGCGCTTGTCCGCGCTCAATCTGCCAGCAAAAAAACCCACTCCCAGCATAGTTGGCAGGGTACCGAGTCCAAAAGCCAGCATCGTCGCCGCACCCAAAACCGAATTTCCGGTTTCCGCCGCCTTAATCTGCGCCGCGTAGAGGAAACCGCAGGGAATCAAACCCCAAAGCAAACCCAAACCCATCGGCACCCACCAGTTTTTTTGTGCCGAAAGCTTGCTCATTGCTTGTCCCACTCGATCGTGCGACATTGGGTGCAACAGCGGCAATCGCGGCAGCAAGTTCGGTTTAATTTGCACTACTCCGAACCAAATCAGCATCGTGCCCGTTAGAAGTGCGATCGCCCCTCGCAATTCGCTACCCGTACCTGCCAAAAGTCCGCCAGCAATTAACACCGAACCCACTCCGCCAATTGCTGCACCAACCAAAGCGTAAGCAGCAATTCTCCCCAAATTTAGCAGCAAATGAAAGCGGAAAGCAGCTAATTTATCGTTGCGGGAATTAGAAAGAGAAAACGCCATTGTCAGCGGGCCGCACATCCCCGCGCAGTGACCGAAACTGCCGAGAAATCCCAAAATTGCAATTAGCAGCAGGTCTAGCATTTTGAGTTAGTAGTCAATCGATTTTAGATTTTAGATTTTAGATTTTAGATTGACTTGCGCGAGATAAATGCTCTTTCTTGAGGATTTTCGATTTTCGATTTTGGATTGATTCCACGGATAAATGCGGGGGTTTGTACAACCTTTGAAATTCGTGGTCAAATTTATCTCCATCAGAGGGGCGGGTTTATTTATCCCCTGAGTAAGTTAGAAATATTTCTCGTAAAACCCGCCCCAACAGACTAATGACTAATGACTAATGACTAATGACTAATGACTGATAACTAATGACTGATAACTAATAACTACTTTTTTTCTGGATGCGCCGCAGCCGGCGAAGCTGCACCCATTTGATTGATTGTAGCAATTAGCTGATAAAGCCGCCCTAAATCCCGCTGGTTGAAATGCAAAACTAGGCGCGGCATATGGAAAGTTGCATCTCCTATTTCCGGTTCCAAAGCTTGACTTTTTTCAATTTTTCCGGTGACAACAATATCGCTAAAATCAGTATTTAGCCGATCGACATTCTCCTCAGAAAGCTCTGTTTTCAAACGAATTACCAGTTTTTCGCGCACGTAGCGGCAGGAGTGATAAACCAGATAAAAACTACCGATCGCCTCGCAAGCAACATTTACATCGTCAGTAATCGTATACAGGCTGCGATCGTTGACTGAAATCAAGCCCCGGCCCCGCAATTGTTTTTGCACAAAATAATTCCAATCGTGCCAATAATCTCCTCCGGGTCGATCGATCAATACCAAAGGAGCCGGCCCGAACTTGCCAGTTTGAGTCAAAGTCAGACACTCAAAAGCCTCGTCCAGAGTGCCAAAACCGCCCGGAAACAGAGCCAAAGCATCGCTCTCCCGGAGAAAAAATAACTTACGAGTGAAAAAATATTTAAAATTGAGCAATTTGGGATCGCCGGCAATGAAAGGATTAGAACTCTGCTCAAAAGGTAACTGAATGTTCAGCCCAAAAGAACCTTCAGCAGTCGCCCCCTCGTTCCCCGCCTGCATAATTCCCCCGCCGCCGCCAGTAATCACCATAAAACCCTGCTTGGCCATCGCCCGCGCAAAGTCTCTGGCCATCAAATATTCCACAGATTGCGGTGACACCCTCGCCGAACCAAAAATCACAATTTTGCGAACGTGGCGGTAAGGATAAAACATCTCAAAAGCGTTCTCCATATCTCGGAGCGACGCCGCAATAATTTTCCAGTCTAGCCGATCGAGATCCTCTCCGGCCATTTGCACTATAGTAGAGAGCGATCGTTCGATCCACTCAGAGTGCTTCAACTTTGGCAAGCGATCGAGCAACTCCATCACTTCAGCTTGGAGAGACTCAAAACCTTGACCATACCCAGAAGGAATCATGAATTTTTCCGAAACGGTAACAAATTGTCGCGACTAAAAATTAAGGGGCAAGCCAAAGTTAGAAGCCAATAGCCACCAGCAAATTGCTCTGCTGGGTACTAATAACTTTTCCCGTAGCTTAGCCCCGGTTCTGAAGCGAGTTAGCTTTCGCGGCCCACAAAGAACAGCGCGAAACCCCTCGCAGTTCAGTTAAATGTACTTTTCCAGAGTGTTGGCCAGAGTAGTTTTCGGAACTGCCCCAACTACCATATCCACACGTTGACCGCCCTTAAATATCATCAGCGTCGGAATGCTGCGGATACCGTATTGGCTGGCGACGTTAGGATTCTCGTCGGTATTAACTTTTACTACCTTGACCTGCCCTTCATATTGCTGGGCAATTTCGTCTACGACGGGCGCCACCATCCGACAGGGCCCGCACCAGGGAGCCCAAAAATCCACTAGAACTGGAACTTCGCTATCGAGCACTTCCTGCTTAAAGGTAGAGTCGGTTACTTGCGCGGCTGCTGACATCCCTAGCCATCCTTGTAAATACTATTTCTCGGATAACAAGTCTAGCAAAAAGTGTAACCACTTGCGTCAATCGATTTTAGATTTTAGATTTTAGATTTTAGATTTTAGAATTGAAGCATTGACCCCACGGATAAATACGTTCGGCAAGTTTCCTCGGATACAGGTTTTTTATTTCACCAGTCCTGAGTCTGCTTTCGGTCAACGATTTCAAGAGAAGGCTTCTGAACGAAGAAGGAAGAGGGAAGACGGTAGAAGGAAGAAGGCACAAGGTTTCTGAGGATCGCGAATTAAATAACTTACAATTTTAATTGTTATTGTGGGATGGGCTCTTATAGCCCGTCTTTTTTGGACGGGCTATAAGAGCCCATCCCACTTTCAAGAGTGGAAGTTATTTAATTCTCATTCCTGAAGGAACAAGGCACTGATGTTTCCCAAGGCAGAATGCACTTATGTAGAAAAAAAATTCTCCCACCCCCAGACTCTCCCCCTCTCCCCCTCTCCGGAGGTAAAAGCCTCAGTTGTGTATCTAGTAAGCAAGAGCCAAGATTTCCGGCAAAAAAGGAACCGCCCGAACAGTAGTCCGGGCGGAGTGTGGTGTGAGGAGTGAACGGAAACATGCGTCTCCGCTTCTTCTATTGTGACATCTCCTTCTCGATAATTCCACAATATTCTGTAAATTTCGAGACTGTGGAACAAATTTTGTCAAGGTATGCTGGTATTCGATCGGTAAATCTACTTACCCATGCCCAACTGCTGAGCTTTTTGATAGACTTTACCCTCAGTCAGCAGAGAAGGAGCAATTACCACTTCCACCTGCTGCATCTCCTTAAGATCCTTAGCGCCCAAGGTGCCCATGCTAGTTTTCAGAGCTCCGAGCAAGTTGTGCGTACCGTCATCTAGCACCGCAGGCCCCCGCAAAATTTGCTCCACAGTACCCGTAGTCCCCACGCGAATGCGAGTGCCCCGCGGCAAAACCGGGCTGGGAGTCGCCATCCCCCAGTGAAAGCCGCGGCCAGGAGCTTCGGCGGCCCTGGCAAAGGGCGAACCAATCATTACTGCATCGGCACCGCAGGCAATGCACTTGCAGATATCGCCGCCGGTAATTAAACCGCCGTCAGCAATCACCGACACGTATTTGCCAGTTTCGCGATAGTAGTCGTCCCGCGCGGCGGCGCAGTCTGCTACCGCTGTGGCTTGGGGAACGCCGACACCCAATACGCCCCTAGATGTGCAAGCAGCCCCCGGCCCAATGCCCACGAGAATGCCCGCAGCGCCAGTTTTCATTAAATTCAGGGCGACTTCGTAGGTGACGCAGTTGCCCAAAATTACTGGGATCGGCATCTCTTGACAGAATTTAGTTAAGTCTAGAGGTGCGATCGCTTCAGGGGAAAGGAAAGCTGTCGAGACTACTGTTGCTTGCACAAAAAATATATCGGCTCCCGATTCAGCAACCGCCCGGCCGTATTTGCTCGCAGCAGCCGGTGTACCGCTGACGGCGGCAATCCCTCCTCCAGCTTTAATTTCTTTAATTCTCAGGTCAATTAATTCTGGCTTGATGGGTTCGGCATAGAGTTGCTGCATCAGGGAAACAAATTCGTGGTTCCCCACACTGGCGATGCGCTCTAATATTGGCTGGGGGTCGGCATAGCGGGTTTGAATTCCTTCTAGGTTGAGCACGCCCATTGCTCCCAATTCCGACAGCAAAATCGCCATGCGGACATCGACTACTCCATCCATGGCGCTGGCGATGATCGGGATTTCTCGATCGATCCCGCCAATCTGCCACTTGGTATCTGCCAAACTCGGATCGAGGGTGCGCTGTCCCGGTACAAGCGCGATTTCATCTATGCCGTAAGCTCTGCGAGCGCTTTTGCCCCGCCCAATTTCAATATTCACGCTGTTTCACTTCCACAATGTATTTAAATTAGACTAACAAAAAGTTAGCCCGCCCGAGTTTAGCTATCGCACGGCTGTCTTTAAAAAAAGCTCGGCACTGATTCTGATTGTATTCTGATTATATGAAATCGAAGGGGATACTTTTCCTCAGCAACGGGCACGGGGAAGACGCGATTAACTGTCAAATTCTCAAAGCTTTGAGAGTATCTGGCGCGGATGTTGATGTTTCGGCGATGCCGGTTGTCGGTGACCACGAATTTCAAAGGTGGTACCCGCCACGTGATTTATCCGTGGAATCAATCCAAAATCGAAAATCCTCAAGCCCCCGCATTTATCTCGCGCAAGTCAATCTAAAATCTAAAATCTAAAATCTAAAATCGATTGACGGGGCTGCTTACCGCCGATCGACCGTGCCAATTATTGGGCCCACCAGTCAAATGCCGTCTGGGGGAGTTTTTTACATGAATCCCCTGTTTTTCCTCAAAGATATTGGCGCAGGGCTGATTGCTTTGACTTGGCAGCAATTGCAGGCTGTTTGGACGCATTCGCGCCGCTGCGATTTGGTGGTGGCGACTGGGGATATTGTCGCCGGGGCGATCGCCCATGCCAGCAACCGCCCCTATATAATTTTTCTCTCTGCCCCTTCTAGTTATTACGAGTTATTACGAGGGGCGAGTCAATTTGGGTTTAATCTTGTGGCAGTTGCTTTGCTCAGAGAAATGTCTGGCGGTTTTTACTAGAGATGCTTTGACTGCTGCTGACTTAAACCAACAGGGTTTAAAGAAAGCTCTGTTTGTTGGCAATCCTGTCATGGACAACCTCAATTCTACGGGCAAAGATTTGCAGTTAACACCCGGAGTTCGGACGATCGCCCTTCTCCCCGGTTCTCGCCTCCCGGAAGCCACCGACAACCTCGTTTTGCTGCTGGAACTGGTTAAAAAAATTGCTAGTAACTCTACTGTGCCGGTGCAGTTTCGGGCAGCTTTAGTTCCAGCTTTAATGACTCAATTAGATTATCTTGCAGCCAGAGCAGGATGGCAAATGCGATTTGTGAGAGTAGGAATGGTTTGCCAACTCATCTCCCCTCGCGACAATCATTTTCACCATTTCTGGATGTTTCTCAATATTGCGGCCGATTTCACAAAAAGTTGCTTTAACTTGATAGCGGTCTAAGATATCTAAAAGCTGATTTGTATAGGGAGGATAGGGCCCGTCGTCCTAGGTGAGGGCAACAACTTTTACTTCAGTATCGGCGCGGTTGATGCCGAAATAATTGTGAAATTTAGTAACTTTAATTAACAGCGATACTGCGAAAAGTAACGCTATTGTGAAAAGCAGAAAATTTTGTAAAATTTTACCGATTCGCATAGCTGCACGCACTCGATCGAGCATTAAAGTGGATTGCTGTCAGATAACCACAATTGGGTAACTTAATCCTTAAGCTATTTTATCATTAATTATTGCCCGTTACGAAAATTTTTATTTTTGGCGATCGTACAATAGCTAGACGCTTCAAGTGCCAGTACACTTGTACCATACATATAGCGTAAGTAAGTCCAGAGCAAAAAAGCAATAATAAAAGATCCGGAGTTGTGGGGGGTGTAAGGCAAGGATGTATATTCGCAGCGAGTTTACTGTTGCTCTCACCCGCTCCTCCCCATGTTATATTTATTTGTATACTCAACTTTTTTAGGCAGCAATAATTCCCAACATGATTTCACTGCCCGATATCACAATTGTCAGCCAGATTTACGAAAGTGCTAATTCCCTCGTATACCGAGGCATCCTCAAATCAAATCAGCAACCTTTGATTTTGAAACTCCTCAAAGAGGATTACCCCACCCCAGCCGAACTCTACCGCTATCAGCAAGAATACGAAATCACTCGCCTTCTCAACCTAGAGGAAACGATTAAAGCCTACGAACTGCGAAAATACGATAACACACAACTCATGTTGTTGGAAGATTTTGGAGGAGAGTCCTTAAAAATCCTGCTGGATGGCCGTCCCTTGGCATTACCAGAGTTTCTCCACCTAGCCATCCAAATCACAGATGCGTTAGGCAAAGTTCATCAAAAAAATGTCATTCACAAAGATATCAATCCATCTAATATTGTCTTGAATCCTCAAACTGGACAATTAAAAATTATTGACTTTGGCTTATCTACCATCCTATCCCAAGAGAATCCCAGCCTCAAAAGTCCTAATCTTCTAGAAGGGACATTGGCTTATATGTCTCCAGAACAAACAGGCAGGATGAATCGCTCACTAGACTATCGCACTGACTTTTATTCTCTTGGCGTTACTTTCTATGAACTGCTAACCAACCAGTTGCCTTTTGAATCCGTTGATGCACTTGAGTTAGTCCATTGCCATATTGCAAAACAACCCACTCCACCTCATGAAAATAATCCAGAAATTCCATTGACTGTCTCAGAAATTGTCATGAAGTTAATGGCCAAAATGGCGGAAGATAGATATCAAAGTGCTTGGGGAATCAACGCAGATTTAAAAACTTGTCTCGCTCAATTTAGAACTGGTAAATTTCAAGCTTTTTCCTTGGGATACCAAGATATTTATCCTCAATTGCAACTCCCTCAAAAACTGTACGGGAGAGAATCACAGATTGACTCCTTATTGAGTGCATTTGATCGTGTAGCGTCGAGACAAGAAAAACAAGTAGGGGCTGGTTTAGCAAATAACCTGAGTAGCCCAAGCACAACTAAGTCACAAAATCGGCCCGTAGAGACACAAACTGAACTCATGCTAATTTCGGGATACTCTGGTATTGGGAAATCAGCTTTAGTTCAGGAACTGTATAAGATCATCACTCAAAAAAGCGGCTACTTTATTGCAGGTAAATTTGACCAGTTGCAACGCGATATTCCCTATCAAGCTTTAGTCGCTGCCTTCCAAGAATTGGTGCGACAATTGCTCACCGAAACTGAACCCCAATTACAACATTGGCGAGAAAAGATTCGACGTGCATTAGGCATCAACGGACAAATTATTATTGATGTCATCCCCGAAGTGGAACTGATTATTGGCAAACAGAATCCCGTCCCAGAATTACCTGCAACAGAAGCACGAAATCGGTTTAATTTAGCTTTTCAAAATTTTATTCAAGTTTTTTGCCAAAAAGAACATCCCCTCGTCCTATTTCTAGACGACCTTCAGTGGACAGACAGCGCTACGTTGCAATTGCTCCAGTTGATCATGACCGATTTTACTACTCAATATCTGTTTGTAATTGGAGCTTATCGAGATAACGAAGTCTCTGCAAGTCATCCTGCAATGCTGACTTTATCTGAGATGAAAAAGCAGGGAGTTGTAATTAATCATCTCTCCGTTTCACCCCTAAATTTAAAGCAGGTTAATGAATTCATTGCGGATACGCTGAAAACCGATAGCATCCAGGCGCAAAAATTAGCCGATTTAGTTTGGCAAAAAACACAAGGAAATCCGTTTTTTATCAAAGAGTTTCTCAAGTCACTTTATACCGAGCAATTGCTTAAATTTGATACTAATGCTGGGGCTTGGTATTGGGATTTAGAGCAAATTATAACTAGGAATATTACTGATAACGTTGTTGAGTTCATGGCAGATAAAATTCAAACCTTATCAGATTCAGCACAAAAAGTTTTACGATTAGCCGCTTGCATTGGCAACCAATTTGATTTAGAAACGCTTTCAATTATTAATGAAACTTCTCAAAAAGAAACGGCTGATGAATTATGGAATGCTATTCAAGCAGGATTGATATTACCCCTTGGAGATGATTACAAATTTCTGAAAACAAACCGAGAGGCGAATGACTTAAAAATTACTTATAAATTTGCTCACGATCGCATCCAGCAAGCCGCCTATTCCCTAATTCCCCCACACGACAAGCAAGCGGTTCACTGGAAAGTCGGGCAACTGTTGTTACAAAATACACCACCACAGGTACTCCAACAAAAGATTTTTGATATTGTCAATCAGCTCAACTTCCGTATTGAAACAATTGATGTTCAGTTAGAAAAAGATAAACTTGCTCCATTAAATCTAATTGCTGGCAAAAAAGCGAAGGCATCAGCAGCTTGGAAACCGGCCTGGAATTACTTAAGCATTGGTATAAATTGCCTGAGTGCAGATAGTTGGCTTCGTCAGTATGACCTAAGTCTAGCACTATATGTGGAAACAGTAGAAGCTGCTATCTTGAGTGGCCACGTTGAGGAAATGGAAAAATTGGCTGACCTTGTGTTTCAACAAGCTACTTCATTGCTGGACAAAGTGAAAGTCTATGAAGTCAAGATTCAAGCCTATACAGCACAAAACAAACCGTTAGAAGCGATAGAGACGGCACTTTCAGTATTAAAGCTGTTGGGGATTAGCTTTCCCAAGAAGCCAAATAAATTAGATATTATCATTGCACTCGCCAGGACAAAGATCGGGCTAGCAGGGAAACGAATCGAGGACTTGATAGACCTGCCAGAAATGACCGATCCTGACAAGATAGCCGCCATGCGTATCCTATCAATTATGCTTTCTGCTGCCTATTTTGCCACACCAGAATTGTTTCCGCTGATCGTGTTTAAACAGGTTGATTTATCAGTAAAATATGGTAATACTCCGGTGTCATCCTATGCTTATTCTACCTACGGACTAATTCTTTCTGGAGAAGTCGTAAACGATGTTAACTCCGGCTATCTATTTGGGAAACTTGCTCTCTTGTTAGTCGATAAATTCAAGGCAACAAAACTTAAATCTCGGACATTATTTATCTTTAATTACTTTATTAGACATTGGCACGAGCATATTAGGGAAAGCTTAACCCCTTTGCTAGATGCTTACTTGATTGGACGGGAAACCGGAGATTTAGAATATGCGACTTTTTCAGCCGGCGCATACTGCTACTATTCCCTGGTAGCGGGCAAGGAACTGACAAGGCTGGAACGGGAGATGGCTATGTACAGTAACGCTTTCCGGCAATTCAATCAAGAAACATTCTTTTATTACAATCAACTCCAGCGGCAGGTCGTATTGAACTTAATGGGTCGGGCTGAAGATAAGTGCCGTTTAATCGGTGAAAGCTATGATGAAATAAAAATGCTGCCCATTCATTTGGCGGCGAATACTACAAATATTTGTCATTCCCTCTATTTTTTTAAATTATACCTCGGCTATCTTTTTCAAGACTATCAGCAAGCCCTGGAAAATGCCGCCTTGGTTGAAAAAAATATAAACAGTGCTGTGGGATCTGTTCCTCTTTCTCATTTTTACAATTCCCTTACTCATCTTGCTATATATTTTGATGTTTCTAAATATGAGCAAAAACAAATCCTGAAAAAGGTTGAATCCAATCAGAAAAAGATCGAGAAATGGGCGAGTTCAGCTCCGATGACTCACCTCCATAAATTCTATCTAGTGGAGGCAGAGCGGCATCGAGTTTTGGGTGAAAAGGCTAGGGCGATCGACTACTACGATCGCGCCATTGCCTTAGCCAAAGAACATGAGTACATCAACGAAGAGGCTTTGGCTAATGAACTGGCTGCCAAATTCTACCTCGCTTGGGGAAAAGAGCAAGTTGCCCAAGCCTATATGACAAATGCTTACTACTGTTATTTACGTTGGGGTGCAACAGCTAAAATGACTGATTTGAAACAACAGTATCCAGAACTTTTAAAGCGTTTTACGAAAGCCAATTTGTCGGATAAATCGCGCAACAGCCTGTCTGATACATCTAACAGCATTTCAGGGGAAACCCTGGATTTGGCAGCATTGATGAAAGCATCTGGGGCAATTGCCAGTGAAATTGAGTTGGATAAACTCCTGACGACTTTGATGAGAATCCTGCTGGAAAGCTGCGGGGCACAAACTGGCTATCTAATTTTAGAGTCTCAAGGACAACTGCGAGTCGAAGCTTCAGGTGAGGCTAACTCAAATCAGGTGATGGTTTTGCAATCGACTCCTATAGAAACCTGCCTGCCTTTATCGATTATTCACTATGTTGAAAGGACTCAGGAAGGATTGATTGAAACCAATGTTTCCCGGGAAGGCAGATTTACCCAAGATGCTTATATCAAAACACAGCAGCCCAAGTCTATCCTGTGCGCCCCTCTGATCAATCAAGGGCAATTAATTGGAATTGTTTACTTGGAAAATAATTTAGCAGATGGGGTTTTTACACCCGATCGCCTGGAACTAATTAAACTGCTGTCAAGTCAAGCGGCGATCGCACTTACCAACGCCAGACTCTACACCCAAGTACAATCGACGCAAAATCGCCTGAATAAATTCCTCAATGCTATTCCCCTAGGCATCTCCGTTCACGATGCCAAAGGACAAATCATTTACACCAATCAAGTTGCACAGCAGTTACTGAATATTCAAGATTTACCAAAAATGGAAACCGATCGACTATCGCAAACCTATGGCGTTTATCGGGCAGGGACAGGGGAGATATATCCAGTCGAACAGTTGCCCCTGGTGCGATCGCTTGGCGGTGAAAAAGCTCAGGCTGATGACTTGGAACTATATCAAAACGAGCGGATTGTTTCTGTAGAATCAACCAGTACGCCAATATTCGATGACACGGGTAATGTAGAATATGCGATCGCAGCTTTTCAAGATATTAGCGATCGTAAGCAGGCACAAAAAACGCTGATCGAAAATGTCCGCTTAGAACAGGAGATTAGTGAGCGCAAAAAAGTTGAAGCAGAACTCGAACAAGCGAAAGAAGCAGCCGTTGCCGCCAACCTCGCCAAAAGCATTTTCCTTGCCAACATGAGCCACGAATTGCGAACTCCCATGAACGCCATTCTGGGTTTTTCTCAACTGATGAATCAGGATACCAATCTGTTAACTGAACAAAAAGAGAACCTTAACATCATTCAGCGCAGTGGAGAGCATTTATTATCTCTAATTAATCAGGTGCTTGACCTTTCCAAAGTTGAAGCAGGACGCATGACGCTATCTAAAAATAATTTGAATCTTCATCATTTCTTAGCTGAAATCGAGGATATGTTTGCCTTAAAAGCCACCGATCAAAGCTTAGACTTACGATTTGAATGTGCTGCCGATGTTCCTAAATATATCTACGCTGATGAAATTAAGTTGCGGCAAGTGCTGATTAATTTAATCAGTAATGCCGTTAAGTTTACCGCTTCGGGAAGTGTGTATTTACAAGTAAAAAATCAACAGGTAAAAGCCCAAATAGAAGCCGAAACTAAAACAACCAACAAGCCACAATCAACAACCATTACCTTTGAAGTAAAAGATACGGGAATTGGCATTGCAGTAGAGGAAATGGAGAATCTATTCAAACCATTCGTGCAAACAGCATCCGGTCAAAAACTGCAGCAAGGAACCGGATTAGGACTGACGATTAGCCGTCAATTTGTCCGCTTGATGGGAGGTGAAATAACAGTCATTAGTCACGGTAAAGCTTTCACCCCTGGAATGCCTCTCAAGGAATTTTTAGAAGACACAACGGGTACAACATTTAAATTTGACATTCCTGTGGGCATCGCTGATGCCAGCACAATTCAAAATCAACCTCAAAGTCGTCGCGTCGTGGCCCTAGCGCCTAACCAACCCCAATATCGCATCCTCGTGGTGGACGATCGAGATTACAATCGGCAACTGTTAGTTAAACTCCTCAAACCTGTTGGTTTTGAAGTGCAAGAAGCGACTAACGGTATTGAAGCGCTTGAAATTTGGGATTCCTACTCACCCCATCTGATCTGGATGGACATGAGAATGCCCGTTATGGATGGTTATGAAGCCACGAAACGCATTAAAGGCACTATCAAAGCTCAAGCTACTGCTGTTATTGCTATTACTGCTAGCGTGTGGGAAGAAGAAAAGGCAGTTATTTTATCGGCTGGTTGTGATGATTTTGTGCGAAAACCGTTCCACACAGAGGCCATCTTTGACATCATGACTAAACATTTGGGCGTCCTTTATATTTATCAGGAGCAAGAGCTACCATCTCCCCCTTCTAATGTGACTGGAGAACCGTTAAATTTCACTGATTTATTAGCATCGATGTCAAAAGAATGGATAGTAAAATTATATGAAGCAGCTATTGACGCTGATGCGGAATTAGTTTGTCAACTCCTTGAGGAGATTCCTGAATCTCACGCTTTCGAGCTTCAAACTCTCAGAAATTGGGTGACGAGGTTTCAGTTTGAGAAGATTCTCGATTTAACTGAATCCTTGGTTGGTGAATGATGATATAGCAGATTCCAGGTTTATGAAGTACACCGCGCGATCGAACCCCGTAGGGAAACGGCCCAGGGCATTGGTGACAAGTTAAGCTGTCAGTCCGCCAAGTGCGCTAGTGGGGCCGCCAGTCCGCCAGGGAATGAATTCCCTGTCTAATAGCTAAAGTCCAATGGCACTGAAAAAGTGAGCCAAAAAAAATCTGTAAGGCAAGATATACATAGATAATTGCCTTACAAACCAAAATATCTCTCTCCATTATGCCAAACCGTGCGTCTATTCTCAAACAACAATTTTTGCAGAGCGTTGCCTCACCTTGGGAGAAGCTGCTGCCAGATTCCTTAGTAGGTGAGCTTCTAGCGAATGAGAAGATCACCTACTACCAAAGCATCTACACACCGGTAGTCACCTTGTGGGCGATGGTATCCCAGGTACTCGATCCCGACAAAAGTTTAAGTCAAGCCGTGAAGCGGATGAGTACGTGGCCCAGGGCAGCCAGAGCCAAGCCTCCTTCTTCAGACACCGGGGCATATAGTAAAGCGAGTTCGCGACTACCAGAAAAACTCGTTCAACAGTTAGTACCCATAGTCGCAGAGGCCCTAGGGCGTCGGTTCAGTATTAGGAGTTGACAAAAAAAGGACTTTATGAAATTAGCCAGTCCATGAGTTCGACTTGA
>NZ_JAUBPB010000102.1:0-17421 GCF_036700545.1 Microcoleus sp. SVA1B4 | reverse complement strand
CGAAAAATCTTCTCTTCATCCCTTGGGCTTGTCTTGGCAACTAGAATAACTGCTCCCCCTATTTATTGAGCCGATACAACCAGACAATATCTGATAAAGTACGCTGGACTACCGCCGATTTAGAACTATTGCCAGATAACGGCGATCGTTATGAAATTATTGATGGAGAGTTATTTGTGACATGGGCAGCACACTGGAATCATCAAGAAGTTTGTGGTAACATTTGCATAGAGTTAAATAATTGGTCACAAAAAACAGGATTAGGAGAATCAGTAATTAGTCCAGGAGTTGTTTTTACAGATGTAGATTGTGTTATTCCTGATGTGGTTTGGATTAGCAATGAACGCTTGGCTATCTTGCTAGACGAAGCAGGCCATTTAACCGCCGCACCCGAGTTAATTGTTGAAGTATTATCCCCCGGTGCAGACAATGAAAGACGCGATCGAGATTTGAAACTCCGACTCTATTCAGTGCGAGGAGTACAGGAATACTGGGTTGTGAATTGGCAATTGCAGCAAATAGAAGTTTATCGCAGGGAACAAGCAAGTTTAAGGCTCATTGCTACGCTGTTGAGCAATGATGAACTAACTTCCCCTTTGTTGCCCGGTTTTAGTTGTTCTGTCGCTCCAATTTTTGCCTAAATTATGAAATCATCATTTTACAATTTAATTGCTACTATAGGAATCTTGACTATCTTGGGTAATGTATCCCCTGCTGTTTCTGCTGAATCTTCAGCTTTAATAGTTCAAAGAACTCTTGTTCAAAATACCGCTGAAGACTTATTTAACAGCGCTTTAGCCAAATCAGAAGCAGGAGACATTCAAGGGGCGATCGCCGATTACACGGAAGCCATCCGCCTCAACCCGAACTACGCCAAAGCCCACAACAAACGCGGCATCATCCACGGCCGCAATCTCAAAGATTACCCCGCAGCTAAAGCAGATTTCGATCGCGCAATTGAAATTAACCCCAACTACGGCGACGCCTACTACAACCGCGCTAGAGTCCGCGAGTTCTTAGAAGACAAACCGGGGGCGATCGCCGATTATCAAAAAGCAGCGGAACTTTATCAAAAAGACGGCAATACCAACGATTATCAAGATGCCATACAGCATCTTGAAATGCTGCAAGAATAAATGGCTTTTTAAAACATGGTAGAATATGATTAGTCTTTAACAAATAAACACTATGGTTGCCACCAAAAGTCATAACTACGCATCCCCGGAAGACTATTTAGAAGGCGAAAAAATTAGCCCCATAAAACACGAATACAGACAAGGCGAAATTTATGCAATGGCAGGAGCAAGTGATGCCCATGAAACTATTTGCATCAACTTAGTAAACTTGCTCACAACTCATATTAGAGGCAGAGGCTGTCGCATCTATGGGGGAAACATGAAAGCCAGAATTGAGCAAGCCGACGTGTTTTACTATCCCGACATCATGGTGACGTGCGATGAAAGAGATAGAAGCCTGGAATATTTCAAACGCTACCCGCGCTTAATCGTAGAAGTTCTATCTCCAACAACAGCAGCATTCGATCGCGGAAATAAATTTGCCGACTACCGCACCTTAGAAACTTTACAAGAATACGTACTTATTGACCAAGAAAGAATAAGTGTAGAATGTTACCAGCGCAATGCAGAAGGGCGCTGGGAACTTTACCCTTACGCTGAGGGCGAAGAAGTTCGCTTGGCTAGCGTAGACTTTCAATGCCCGATCGCACAAATTTACGAAGATGTTCTAGGAATCAGTTAAAATAGTCGATCGCACAAACACCAAAAATTCATCTGTGTTCATCTGTGTCCATCTGCGGTTAAACACTCCAAATTAACTATTCAAAAAATGCCCGAAACTTCCACTGTCACCGTCACCGTACCCGCCACAACCGCCAACCTAGGCCCCGGATTCGACTGCATCGGCGCCGCTTTAAGCCTCTACAACCGCTTCCAATTCTCCCGACTCGAACCCTCAGCAACCGAGAAACTAAAAATTACCGTTACGGGCAAAGAAGCCGCCAAAGTCAAGACAGACGACACCAATCTCGCTTATCAAGCTTTTCTCAAGTTATACGATCACCTCAACCAATCGCCGCCCCCTGTAGCGATACATATAGATATGCAAGTTCCGCTGGCTAGAGGTTTAGGAAGTTCCGCCACAGCTATTATCGGTGGGTTAGTCGGTGCAAATGAGTTAGCCGGTGCGCCTTTGAGTCAGGTGGAAGTGATGCAATTGGCGATCGAACTTGAAGGCCATCCCGACAACGTTGTCCCCGCTTTACTGGGAGGTTGTCGCCTCGCTGCTAGCAATCCACCCCCCCAACCCCCCCTTAGTAAGGGGGGGCTAAGAGAAGAATTCCCCCTCCGTGAAGCGGGGCTAACAGAACAATCACCCTTAGATTTAGATGCGGAAATTCTACCATCACCCCCCCTTAGCAAGGGGGGGCAGGGGGGGGGTTCCTGGGAGATTTGCGATATTCCCTGGCATCCAAATATTGTGCCCGTGGTAGCCATCCCCGATTTTGAACTTTCTACAGCCGAAGCCCGCAAAGTTTTGCCAGCAGATTACAGTCGGGCTGACGCGATTTTTAATGCTGCACACCTCGGTTTGCTGGTGCGGGCTTTGGAAACTGGCAATGAAAACTGGCTGCGCTGCGCCCTCCAAGACAAAATTCACCAGCCTTACCGCCAATCTCTGATTAAGGGATATGAAGCGGTGCAACAAGCTGCCCTGAATGCAGGGGCTTGTGGGATGGTAATTAGCGGTGCGGGGCCGACGCTTTTGGCTTTAACGGATGTGGGTAACGCTGAGGCGGTTGAGAAAGGGATGGCGGCTGCTTGGGGGGAATTTGGGGTAAAGGCTGATGTAAGGGCGATCGGCCTCGATACTCAAGGCGCGCAAGTCTCCCTTTAGTTATTCCACTCCTAGACACACAACATCTACATAACCGTGTTTTGTAGGGGCAACCCCCCGTGGTTGCCCCTCTCCGTGGAATTATTCATATTTCTATTCTCTTCCTCTCTCCTTCAAATCTCTTGAAGATCAACTCAAGTCTCTTCTCGATAACTTCTGCCATTCCCTCTACAAAATTTTACATTTAAAAAAAAAGGCAGTCATTGTAGGGGCGGATTCACCATAATCTCAGGCTAAAACCAACAATCTCAAAAATCCGCCCCCACCAACCGTAAATACTATTAAGGATCGCGAATTAAATAATTTACACAAGTTTGTGGGGAGTAGGGGTTGGGCACTCTTAGCCAGCCCTTTCTGGACGGGCTTTCAGGCCCATCCCACAAGAACCATCACGCATTGTAAGTTATTTAATTCTCATTCCTAATTAACTGTGACGCAGCGGAATCTCTATCTGAATTTTAGTGCCTTTACCCGGTTCGGAAAAACACTTGAACTCTCCTTTGTGCTGCTCTACAATTATCCGATAGCTGAGAGCAAGTCCCGATGATATGGGTGGTTCCGCAGGTTGTGATCCCAAAAATGGATCGGAAATTTCGGCTGTGGTATCTTTGCTATGTGCGATGTCGTTATCAGCAATCTCAATCGAAATTCGCTGAGCATCGACTACCTGAGTGGTAATCAAAATCACGGGCTTAAATTTGATTGATTCCAACTCCTCCAACTCTTGAGCCGACTCTTCCAAAGCATCGATCGCGTGATTGATGATATTCAGAAAAGCTTGATTGAGCAGACCTGCATAACACTCAATCTGTGGCAAATTGCCGAATTGTTTGATCACCTTGATGTCTCGCCTTCCCTCGCGAGCCGGCAAGCGGTGCTGCAACAACAACAGAGTATTTTCTAAACCGTCGGAAACATCAAATAACTGCCAGCCCGATCGATCGCTGCGGGAAAAATCCTGTAGCGACAAGATTATTTGGCGGATGCGATCGCTCCCGGTACGCATGGAACTCACAATTTTTAATAAATCGTCGAGTACGAATTCCACATCCATATCTTGCTGCTTTTGCAGAATTTCCGCTCCGGGATTGACTAGCTCTTTTTGATACAATCGCAGGAGTTCAATTAAATCGGTTGCGTAGCTTTGGACGTGAGTTAGATTGCTGTAAATAAAAGTAATGGGGTTGTTAATTTCGTGGGCTATCCCAGACACCAATTCGCCCAAACTAGACATTTTTTCATTTTGCAGCATTCGATCGCGCGACAGATCCAATTCTTGCTGGGTTAACTCCAACCGCGCCCTCAACTCGCGCGATCGCTTAGACGCGCGCACCCGCGCCAATAATTCCTGCTTAACTATCGGTTTAAACAGAAAATCGTCAAAGGGCGCATCCAATGCTTGAACTTCATCAAATTGCTCCGGTGTTGTCAGCAGAATAAAATAGGCTGCCGCCAATTCTCCATCGGCTTTCACCAGCCGGCACACCTCCAAAAAGTTGATTTGAGGCGAAGTCCCGTCGCAAATTATCGCATCGGGGGACAATTCCTTCGCCAAGTCTAAACCCTCCTTGTCGTCGGAAACGACTCTCACCTGATGTCCCTCTTGGCTGAGTAACTCTTTCACAACTTGAAAAGTCACAGTATCCGCGACGATCGCCAGAATCTTTGCCATACTTCTATCATCTCCACAAATTACTTTTTAGGATACAACCGCCAGAATTGCGCTGACAGATTTAAAATTCCAAAATAGTTCAATTACATCAAAAAACAGCCCATACCCGCTCCCTCAAAACCCAAAATAGCCCATACCATTTTAGATTTTATATTTTAGAGTAAAAAATTGGTAATGACCGAAAACATCCAGGATACCCGCCACGTGATTCATCCGTGGAGAAATTAAAAACGTGTATCCGAGAAACTCGCCCCCCGAATTTATCTCGCGCAAGTCAATGCTTCAATTCTAAAATCTAAAATCTAAAATCTAAAATCTAAAATCTAAAATCGATTGACTTACTGTATAATAGTTGGGAGCTTGCCTAAAGTTGTAGATTTTTTGGGGAATGGTATCACGAGAAGGTATAATTTTAGACGGGTAATGCAAAAATGCAAATTTTCTCCTTCGTAATTAATGTTACATCAGAGCTGTCGGCCGAAAGACTGCTGAGGGCGATCGCAGATACTTTCTCAAATTGCGCCAGGAAACAATAAAAAACTTTAAAATCAATTAATAGTATCGTTAAATTCACCTTCTCGGTCAGCGCCTGAGAATGCCAATTACCAACACCACCTCAACTTTGATTCAAGCCGAAACACTAGAACTATTAGAATGGCCGCGCCTGTGTCAGCACTTGGCTACCTTCGCGGCCACCAAACTCGGCGTCGCCGCCGCCCTCGACCTCGCAATCCCGGCAACTCAAGCTCAAACAGCCGAACTCCTCGCCCAAACTCAGGAAACTTATCAGTTAGAGAGCCGCGCTGGCGGTGCTTTGAGTTTTGAAGGAATCCAAGACATCGGCACTTCTCTGCAGCGAGCCGAACTCCAAGGTTTGCTCAGCGGCGAAGAATTGCTGGCAATTGCTACTACCCTCGCCGGAGCAAGGCAATTGCGCCGGATAATTGACTCTCAGGCAGATGTGCCGACGCTCAAAGAACTAGCAGCCCAATTGCGGACGTATCCCGAACTAGAGCAAGAAATCCATCGCTGTATAGACGATCGCGCTCAAGTAGCAGACAGAGCAACTCCTAAATTAGCAGGAATTAGAGTTCAAATGCGACAGTTGCGCGATCGCATTTATCAAATATTGCAGGGGATTTTGCAGCGCCAATCCAACGCAGTACAAGAACAGCTAATTACCCAAAGAAGCGGACGCTTTGTCATTCCCGTTAAAGCTCCCCAAAAAGATGCCATACCGGGCATCGTTCACGACTCCTCGGCCAGCGGCGCGACACTGTACGTAGAACCCCACAGCACAGTCAATCTTAACAACCAAATGCGGCAGTTTCTCAGGCAAGAACAAGCCGAAGAAGAAGCAGTTCGCCGCGCCCTCACCGAGCAAGTCGCAGCAGTAAAACCCGATTTAGACAGATTGGTGGTGGTAGTTACAACTTTAGATTTAGCGGCGGCTAAAGCGCGTTATAGTTTTTGGTTGCAAGCAAATCCGCCGAAATTTATCGAATTGGGAGAACCTGAATTAGCACCAAAAAATCCCGAAAAAGAAGATGAGGAAAAAGAAGAGGAGGAAAACTCAGAAAACAGTCAATTATTAATTCGCAACTTGCGATCGCAAATTACCCTGCGCCAGTTGCGCCATCCTTTATTAGTTTGGCAGCAACAGCACGAGCAAGGCTTTCCAGTCGTGCCGGTCGATTTAACGATCGGGCCGCACATCCGCGTCGTCGCCATCACAGGCCCCAACACTGGCGGCAAAACTGTCACCCTCAAAACCTTGGGATTGGCAGCTTTAATGGCGAAAGCAGGAATGTTTGTTGCCGCCCGCGAACCCGTAGAATTGCCTTGGTTCGACAATATTTTGGCTGATATTGGTGACGAACAATCTTTGCAGCAAAGTTTGTCTACTTTCTCCGGCCATATCCGTCGCATTAGCCGCATTTTAGAAGTTTTAGGCAATAAATCGCAGGCTGAAGGGGAAGAAACTTCCAACCTTCCAATTACTAATTCCCAACAGCAAGACGAGGAAGTCACAGACACACAGAGCACAGTTTCTGCTCTCCCAATTCTCAAACCTAAATTACAAATTCCTCAACCCCAAATCCCAAATCCAAATTACCAATTACCAATTCCCAAATCTTTAGTTTTGTTAGACGAAGTAGGAGCGGGGACAGACCCCTCAGAAGGCAGTGCATTGGCGATCGCCCTGTTGCAATATCTCGCCCAACATTCCCTATTAACAGTTGCAACTACCCACTTTGGGGAACTCAAAGCCCTCAAATATCAAGACTCCCGCTTTGAAAATGCCTCAGTAGAATTTGACGACAATTCCATGCAGCCAACCTATCGCTTGCTGTGGGGAATTCCCGGACGTTCCAACGCCCTCACCATTGCCAAAAGACTCGGTTTGCTAGCATCCATAGTCGAAGAAGCTCAAACCTATGTCGGGGGAGCGTCTCAAGATGTTAATCAAGTGATTGCTGGACTCGAAGCACAGCGCCGGAAACAGGAAACCAAGGCCAGAGAAGCAACTCAACTGCTACACCAAACCGAAAAACTGCACAGAGAAGTTTCTCAAAAAGCAGCCGCTTTGCAAGAGCGGGAGCGAGAACTAAAAATAGCTCAGGAAGTGGCTGTAAATGAGGCGATAGGGTCGGCAAAATCAGAAATTGCTCAAATCATTCGTCGCTTGCAGTCGGGCAATCAGACGGCTCAAAATGCCCAACAAGCGACAGAAACCTTAAATCAAATTTCCCAAAAACACCTGCCTTCTCGACAGCAACCGGCTAAACCCAAACCGAGTTTTATGCCGAAAGTGGGCGATCGCATCCGCATTCCCAGCTTGGGCCAAACCGCCGAAGTCCTCAGCGGCCCCGATGCTAACGAAGAGTTGAGCGTTCGGTTTGGGATTATGAAAATGACTGTCAAACTAGGAGAAATTGAATCCCTAGACGGTCAAAAACCCGAAACTAAAGCTCAATTAGCCAAGGTAGCAGCCCAAGCACAAGCACTCGCTACGGCGAAAGCTAAGCAAGCAGCGGCGGAACCTGCAAAACCCAATCCCGAAATCGCCATTCGCACTGCTAATAATTCGATCGACCTACGGGGCGCGAGAGTCTCAGACGCGGAAATCGAAATAGACAGAGCTCTTTCCAAGGCCGTGGAATACGGAGTGCTGTGGATAATTCACGGCAAAGGTACGGGACAGTTGCGGCGCGGGGTTCACGAGTTCCTTGCTTCTCACCCGCAGGTTTCCCGCTTTGAGTTGGCTAGTCAAAAAGAAGGGGGTGCAGGTGTGACGGTGGTTTATTTGAAATAGTCAGGATTTACGCATTTCCGGTTGACTCCTAATTATATAGTTGTATGCAGCAAAACAAGTCGCAACGAACATATCATACTGATACAACCGGAATGGATACTATACTGCAAATGTGGAATAATTAAGAGTTGATTTACCACTTTAGTAACTGCCTGACTAATGAAAAAAACTCCCTCAAATGAAGTGTTGGTTGGCGACTGTCGTGAAGTGATGAAGACCTTGCCAGAAAATTATATTTCTGCCTGTATCACTGACCCACCTTATAATTATGAATTTATTGGTCATAAATGGGATGACTCAGAAATTCAAAGGCGTATTGAAAGAGTCCATGGCAAAGGAAATAAAACCCTTGTTAAAAACATTCCCTATGGCAGTGGTTTAGCAGGTGGAGTCAGAAACGAAAAATGGTATCAAAGGAATCGTAACAACACTCTGGATTATGAAAAGTGGTGCTTTGAGTGGGGTGAGCAGCTTTTTCGGATCTGCAAACCGGGTGCGACAGTTTTAGTTTTCAACAGCACACGAACGGTTGCTCACGTACAAGTAGCACTTGAAAGTGCTGGTTTCTATGCGAGAGATATTCTTGTTTATAAAAGATCGAGTGGTATTCCTAAAGGTGTCAATATCAAACAACAGTTAGAGAAGAAAGGATATGAAAATTCTGAAAAATGGGATGGTTGGCACAGTTGTCTGAGGAACGAATGGGAAGCAATCTGCGTACTTCAAAAACCACTGGTCAATAATTACTTGGAAACTCTACAGGAGTATGGTACTGGTCTATTTTATACTAAAGATCAGTTTGGTGGTTTTCAGTCAAATATTTTAGAAGGTATACAGCGTGAGAAAACCGAGGAGTTTAACGTCCATTGCACAGTTAAACCAATCGCTCTAATGAGAAAGCTGGTCGAAATATTTGTACCGCGTTTGGAAAATTCTATTCTAATCGATCCTTTCGCAGGATCTGGAACCACATTGCTGGCGGCGCAAGAATTTGGCATTAGGTATGTTGGCATTGAAATAGTACCTGACTACATAGAGATTATCAACAAGCGCCTTGATAGTTTCAGCGGTATACAGGGAATTCTCCCACTTTTTCAATAAGAAATGACTTTAAATCAAACCCGCTTATTGTTTTTATGAACTCAAACGAATCGTCCCCAGTGTAAACTTTCCAAGTGCCTACTTGGCACGCTGTAATAGCTGCGGGCAAATTATCTTTTCTAAGAATTAAAAATACGGGTTCGTAATTATAAGTACGAAGTAGTGGGCCATAAGATTTGAACTTTTTCAGTGTTCCAGAATCTCCTGAGCCAATACGATATTTTGTATCTATTGCGTACCCATCAACAATCAGATCGCACGGCTCATCGCTTCCAACTTTAAATGCTGGCTGAAAGCTACTGCAATATGTTTTACACGTTTCAGTAACTAACAATTGCCAACACATACCTAACTCACGTCCCCAATATTGCCTATTTTCTTTTTTAATTATAGGAGAAATACCAAACACATCCATTAAAATATCGTGTTCTTCATTCTCTTCTGCATAAATTTTATCGGTAAATGAGTTTTGGTATCTTGCTAAAATTTGCTCTAGTCTTCTTTCAGTCATCATCAATTACCAGATCGGCTAGACTAACGGATAATGCCTTGGCTATTTTGCTGGCATTAAGTAGCGTTATATTCCTTTCACCTCGTTCAACTGAACCAATATAGGTGCGATGTAATTCAGATAGTTCTGCAAGCTGATCTTGGGAAAGATTTCTGAGCTTTCGGAAATGTCTAACTTTTTTACCAAATTGCTCCGTAATATCCATAGATGGCGCCAGATGAAGCAATGACAACTATAATCTGACAGACTATAAGTAGCGACAGACTATAAGTAGCACTCGCACTCGCTCTCGCTAGGAGCGATATAAGCCCCGATAGTTTCAAAGCACTGATTTGATTTCGGTCACTGTGTGGCGTAGGATGGTTAGAAGTAAAAATCTCTGGGTTTTGCGGATTGCGATCGATCGAACTTGAAACCGCAACTTTTCACCCGCAACTCCGTCCAGCAGTTAGGATTGCCGGAATCAAAGCAACGAGCTATGGAGACAAATTAACAGATGTGCTGTTGCCGGGCCGTAAAGCTTTCATCACTGCATACTGTTTGATATCCTGCCTCAACCTGTCTTAATTTCCCGTGCTGAAGCCATGCGCTCGACCGTAAAGCCCTCCGCTCCCACAAACGAAACGGGCCCATCTCCCAACTGGGCAGAATTGACCCAAAAAGCACCAGAACCTACCCAGTTGGACAACATTAAAGCCCAACTGGATTTAGTGCTGTTAGCCCTAGAAGCACTGGCAGAAATTGGCTCAGAGGCGATGCTCAAGGTAGCAGCCGAACTGAATTTAGAGCCAATGGTAGCCGATCGGGTAGCTTTGTGGCGGCTGCGCCAATCTAACCCGCTGCGGAAAGGCCACGGAGGGCGCAAAAAACTTGATGTGGAGGAAGCTCGATCGCTCGTTTTGATAAGCTGTCATTTGGCAAAACAGCACCAAGCTTTAATCCGCCGCGCCGTTGCTTTGCTCGAACAAATGGCAGAGCAAAACCGCGAACCTCACACCATCGCTTTGCTGGGAGATTATATTGACAGGTTCAGCAACACTTATGGCTCGCGCATGGAAGATGGAGAAAATTTATCGGCCCGAGAACTAACTGATTTAGCCCTCAAACTCCTGATCGATTTGCTGTTTTACAGCAGTCCCGGCGGCCACCGCCGCCTCTGGCTGGCTCTTCTAGATCGCGCTAAAAATTAAGCTAAGCATAATGGGAACGAGAATGACAAAGATCCGGAACAGGCAAGATGCCTGTTCCACCAAAAAATTTATTTGTTGTGGAACAGGCATCTTGCCTGTTGCAAAAAAAGCTTGTTGAGAATGCAGCCCAATATCAGATAAAACATAGTTATTCCCTCTTCCTTCTTCCTTCTTCCTTCTTCCCTCTTCCTTCTTCGCTATGGTTCTCAAACGGTACACGCCCCCGACTTGCACGCTGGAAATCACAGCCAAAAGTTCGCCTCTCTCTCGCTGGGCGGGCCAACCGGTGTTTAAATCTTTAAGTTTTGAGCTGCGACTCGACGACCCCAGGCTGCCAGATACCGAACACGTTACTCTCAGGGGCGATCGAATTCAACTCGAAACCCTCCACGAAGCTGTCAGCAACTACGTCCAAAACTTGCTCGGCGCATCCCGCGATTGGGAAAGCAACCTCAACTCTCAAACCGATGGTACCGCAGCAGGCCCAGACACGCCAGAAGTCGGCAGTAATGCCCTTATATTCGATCGATCCGTCAACACTTCCGAACTAGCAACCTCCGCCCCAAACACAGCCTACCTTCCGGTTCCCCCCCGCTTAGAACCCCGCGGCTTGCTTGCCCATAACTTGTTTTTAGGCTCTTTGAGCGCCGCAGAATCCGGGCCAGTAGTTCCCTTGAGCACCCTGCAACTGTTTGACTTGGCCACAGCACTAGATGACTGCGCCGCCGAAGTGATGGCGCTTCCCAACCTCAACCGCGAGTCCCGACGGCCACTGTCCTCACCCTGGCTTAAGGTGGCAGCATTGCTGGTCGCGGGCGCCGGTCTGACGACAGGAACTATCAAAATGCTCGATCGAACCGCCACCTCCCCGCAAACCGCCTCAGCCCCCGCCACAGCCCCCACCAATCCACAATTGAGCACCGCTCCAGGAAACCCCCAGCTAGCAGCAGGCGCATCCCCCAGTCCTGTTCCCGCCCTACCGACACCCCCAGCACCAACACCCGCAGCCACACCCGCTTTACCGCCCCTGCCGCCCCCGCCCATCAACACCGCCGCCTCCCCCAGCCCCAGCTTACCTCCCATCGCCCTCGCCCCAACTTCCCCCACCAACAGACCCAGCCCCATCCAGCAGCCACCCCTGCTATTTCCCGCCAACGGCAACGCAGCCAGCGCCCCACAGAGCGCCCCAGCTTTCCCTCAAGGGTCAACTATCACTATTCCCGCCCCCGAAGAACCGCCCATTTCCGTCCCCCAAGCACCCGCACCAGTACCCTACGTGCTGCCCCCCCTACCGCCGAGACTAGCTCCCGCCGTACCTCCCCCCCTGCCGCCCTCCCTGTCTGCTTCCCGATTTCCCGTTCCCCCGCCGCAAACCTTCCCCAGCCCCATCGAGCCGATTGTCCCCCCCGCCAGTACCGAACTCCCAGCCCTTGAGGACGCTCAACCGAGTGCCGAGTCTGAGGACGACAACCAGGTGGCGGCAAGCAGAAAAAACCACACTTTATTTGATACAATTCCTCAAGTTTCAGAAGCTAGAACTTACTTTGAGGAACGTTGGAAGCCTCCAGAAGGAATGGAACAAACTTTGGAATACAGCGTGCTGATCGATGAAAATGGGTCAGTTGAAAGTATTATGCCGATGGGAAAAGCAGCAGCAGATTATATCGAGCAAACTAATATGCCATTAGCCGGCGAGCCGTTTGTTTCTGCCGTTTCTAATGGAAAAAAACCGAAAATTAGAGTTGTTTTGCGACCTAACGGTAGAGTACAAACCTTTTTGGAAGAGAGCGATTAAACGCTCTCAAACACATTGTCGAGAATGGAAATCCCGGTTAATTGCTAATCTTAAACAAGTTCAAATCAAATTTAATTTGTTTTCACTGTCAAAACTTGTGGAGGCGACGCATCGGGCGGATAAATAAAATCTACTTGTACAAGTCGCTTTTCTCCCGATTTCATCTCTAATTTTACCAAAGGTTCCCCCTGCTGTCCCCGCCGCTGGACTAAATGCACGTAGCGAGTTTGAGGCAGTTTACTGTCATCAGTATACCGCACTCTGACCGTCCCCCTAAAAAAAGTTTGAGGTGCCGGAGGTTCTAAAAAATTAAGTCCTCCTGAAGTTAATTTGTCTGTCTTAATTGGAGTTTGAATTGCGACAGTTACAGTTTGATTTTGGCTGGTAGAATTGTATAGCGGCAAGCTGAGACTGTATTGAATTCCGTAATTGCCGTGGGCGCGGTATGCTGTATCTGGGTAGCGGACTAGCATTCTCGCACTTTGCACTTGATTTGTTCCCAGCATTCCGCGCGGGAGGCTGCTTAATGGGTAGGAAAATGCTGTTCCGGGTTGGGGAATTGCTAGGCTTGATGTGGCGGGGTTGTCGGAGAGAAGTGCTCGCCATTCTGAACCTAATGCTACACCGGCAACTCGGCCGTAAATTATTTGACCTTCGGTGATTTCTGGCGGTGTGGGAGTTCGATCGCGCGGCCCGGCTATATTACCATTGTCTAATAAGTTTTGCCATTCTGTTAAATTGGGCGATCGCTCGTTTCCCTGTCCGTTTCCCTCTGGGTCAACTCGGGCAAACATCGCCAGACTGGCAACATAGACTATACCATCGCTGCGTAACCGCATCAAGGTCGATCGACCGTTTAGCGGCGGTACCAATTCCCGCACCGGTATCGGATGATTCATCAACAGTTGGCTTTTTCCCGGTGGAATAATTAACTGCGGCTCAAAGTCAGACTGTCTCCTTCCTATGAGAATATCATTCACAGCGCGACTTCCCGGCCCTGCGTAAATATTACTGTTTGAATTATCGACTTGCGGCGGCAATTCAATAAAAGGTGCATCGGGTTGACTGAGATAACTCGCAGCTTGCAATATATCTAATCTTACAGGTTTATTGCCCGGATTATAAACAATTACTCCTTGATACAATGTTCGCAAATCTTCCGGGGAAGGTGCGCGGGCTATGTGGTGGGCAAATATGTCGAAACGTCCTTGAAATGGAAAGTTTAAATGTGCCGCCGGAAATTTTTTACCATCTGGGGGAAATGTCGAAAGCAAAATTCCTTCTTGCAGCACTAATTCGGGACTGTTGCTGTTAAATACTGGTATGTTGTCTAACTGTCCGGGGAGTGGTCGCACTTCTTGGATTTGGAGGATTTCTTGAGGTGCGGGAGGGGTTTGGGCTAAGGGGAGAATTGATAGAATTGGCAGCATTTTTTGAGATGAGTTTTTTTTACCGCAGAGGGCGCAGAGGGCGCAGAGGAAGAGAGGGAGGAGAAGAGGAGGTAAATATTTGTGTCTGGGGGGGTTTGTACGGAGATTTTGCTCGATTCTAGCAGAGATTGGGATTTTTACCGCGCCCACTGTTGTAATATGTATTTGTAAAATTTGGCTGTGTCTACTTTATCCATTGCTTGAATTTTTCGTCCTCCTATTTTAACTTTTGTGCGTCCTTGGCTGATGCCTTCGGTCACAATTTCTGTTTCCCATTCTCGCAGTTGATAAAATTCTGGATGCGCTAAATAAGCGGTTGCCAAAATGTCCCAAAAATAGTAATCTTGAGATATTGCTAGGGCATAACACTGTCCGGCTAAGTCGGAAATTGGATATTTGCGCTGTTTGGCTAAGAGATTGGAAAATTCTACAGTTAGCGGTACATTATTTGTGATGTCTAAAGGACACATGACAACGGGAATTTGGGTTTGCCAAATTCTCTCGATTGCTATCGGGTCCCAGTAAGCATTCCATTCCGCCGACATATCTTGTCCGGGTTCCATATCTTTGCTAACATTGCCGATAACATTGAGTGCGCCTCCCATCCAGACAATTTCTTGAATTTTGCTTTCAATTTCTGGCGCGATATCTAAAGCTTGCGCTACTGTTGTTAACGGCCCCGTTACCATTAATGTGACTGGTACGGCTGCATCCCGCAAAACTCGCACCATAAAGTTTTGTCCGGGTTCTGATATTAACGGCGTGTCAATGGTTCCTTTTTCATTTAGAATGGGAAGTCGATCGACTGCAAAGGAATCTCGCCGAAATAACACCGGAAATGGATTCAGCCCCCGCACCGTACTCGCCGCCACCGGAACCTCTGAACGCCCCATCAAATCGAGGATTTTGCGCGTTGCACTCACGGCCGGTTGAATGTAGCAGTCCGCAGGAGTTACAATTACTCCCAGAGTTTCGACTTCCTCCATTGTCATCAGCAACACGACTGAGAGATAGTCGTCAACTGCACCGTCGTGATCCATTATTACGAGTTTTTTAGACATTTTGCTTCCCGGTAACTGAATTAGTGTAAAGTACAAATATTAATTTTTTTGTGCGAGAAACACAACTGCCTCAACTATATGAATACAGTATCACCTTACGGCTCTTGGAAATCACCTATTTCTTCCGATTTAATTGTTTCTGGAACTGTCGGACTGGGACAAATTGCTATTGACGGCGATGATATTTACTGGGTGGAGGGAAGACCTTCGGAAGCGGGAAGAAGCGTCCTCGTGCGGCGCACTCCTGACGGTACAATCAACGACGTGACACCGCCTCCTTTTAATGTTCGCACTCGCGTTAACGAATACGGTGGCGCTGCTTTTGCAGTTGCTGGCGGTGTTGTCTATTTCTCTCATTTTGCTGACCAACGTATTTATTCTCAAACATTAGATTCTCAACCCGAACCTCTGACTCCTGCTGCTAATTGTCGCTATGCAGATGCGATAGTTGACAAGCAACGAAATCGCCTGATTTGCGTGCGCGAAGACCATGCGGGTGAGGGGGAACCTGTCAATACTATTGTTAGCATTAATTTAGATAACGGCGAAGATATTCAAATCTTAACTCAGGGCAAGGATTTTTATGCTTCCCCTCGTTTAAGTCCAGACAATTCTCTACTTTCCTGGATTTGTTGGAACCATCCAAATATGCCGTGGGATGGCACAGAATTGTGGGTAGCAGAAATTAAGGCTGACGGTTCTTTAGGTGAAAAATACTTAGTTGCTGGCGGGGTTGATGAGTCGATTTTTCAACCGGAATGGTCGCCCGATGGAGTTTTGTATTTTGTTTCTGACAAGTCGAACTGGTGGAATTTCTACCGCTGGCCATCTAGAACCCCCCTCAATCCCCCCTTGGTAAGGGGGGAAGCAGAGATAGAAACCAGCTTGTGCGAAATGGCGGCTGAATTCGGACTTCCTCAGTGGGTTTTTGGAATGTCTACTTATGCTGTTGTCTCGGAAAGCAAAATTATTTGCACCTACACTCAGCAAGGCAAGTGGTATTTAGCTAGTCTCGATTTAACGACAAAGCAGTTGACAACTATTGAAACGCCTTACACTGATATTTCCTCGGTCAAAGCGCGGGGAGAAACTGTGGTTTTTCTGGCAGGTTCGCCGACTGAATCTACTGCTATTGTACAACTGAATTTAGCAACAAGTCAACTAGAAATTCTGCGAAAATCGAGCGATTTAAGCATCAACTCTGGTTATCTTTCTGTACCGGAACCTATCGAATTTCCCACGGAAAACAATTTGACTGCTTTCGGTTTCTTCTATCCCCCGAAAAATCAAGATTTTGCAGCACCGGCGGGTGAAAAACCGCCGTTAGTTGTGAAAAGTCACGGCGGCCCAACTGCTGCTACTTCTAGTAGCATGAATTTGAAAATTCAATATTGGACGAGTCGTGGTTTTGCCGTGCTTGATGTTAATTACGGCGGCAGCACTGGTTACGGCAGAGAATACAGAAAAAGACTGCAAGATAGTTGGGGAATTGTCGATGTTGACGACTGCGCTAACGGTGCTAAATATTTAGCTCAAAAAGGTTTAGTTGATGGCGAAAGAATGGCGATCGCCGGAGGCAGTGCAGGGGGGTACACTACGTTGTGCGCTCTTACTTTCCGCGATGTGTTTAAGGCCGGTGCGAGCTATTATGGAGTTAGCGATTTGGAAGCTTTGGCAACGGATACTCACAAGTTTGAAGCGCGCTATCTGGATGGATTAATCGGGCCTTATCCTGAAAGAAAAGATTTGTATGTGGCTCGTTCGCCGATTCATTCCGCCGAACGTTTATCTTGTCCAGTTATCTTTTTTCAAGGATTAGAAGATAAAGTGGTTCCGCCTAATCAAGCGGAAATGATGGTAGAGATATTGAAAGCTAAAGGTTTGCCGGTTGCTTATGTTGCTTATGAAGGGGAACAGCACGGTTTTCGCCGCGCTGAAAATATCAAAAGAACTCTGGACGGCGAATTCTATTTCTATTCGCGGGTGTTTAAGTTTGAGTTAGCTGAACCTGTGGAGGAAGTGGTGATTTTCAATCTTTAGAAAACATAAAGTTTGCAGTTGCTGGGTGTTCCCTAAAACGCACCTGCAAGCTTTATCATAATTCGCCAATTTTAAATGTGATTTCCTTCACAAATTTTGCGGTTTATTGTCACAAATTTTGCGGTTTATTGTCACACATTTAAAGGCAATACAGCTATAAATTTTTATAGTGCGATCGCCTTTTGTTGTTGCAGAAACGCCCGATCGCGCGATCGTCGAGTAGAGAGTCAATTACTATGCAAACTCCTGTCCACCTGATTCCATCTGCTTTGGGCGAGCTGTTTGCCGAAGTGAATCAAAATGGCTACATTACTCTCAGGGTAAACGCATCTTAACTGGAACCCAAAATATGCTACAGTTAAATCCGACTAAATTTCAATGTAGTTTGTTGT